>CAZLND010000232.1:0-4581 GCA_964560635.1 uncultured bacterium
GCCCACGCGCCGGGCGCGCTTTTCGGTGTAAACCGAAGCCGAACCTTCCACGGGATAAAGGGAATCCGCGAAAAGAATTGAATCCGACGCCAAGATCATGAGGCCCATGGCCAAAAGAAAGTTCTTCCTCATTTTTACCCCCTCCACGTTCGACCTTAAGGTCATTCGTGGTTCACTAAGACCGTTTTTTCATCCAATACTTTCGCCCGCAGCAACTTGTGGGTTTCGCTGTTCTCAACCCGGATCATATCACCAGCTTTTCCGTCTTCCGTCGCCCTTACCTGGACCGTGATCTCCACGTTCCCATACTGAACGATCGCTTGGACGTTCTGTCCCCTTTTCACCACCGGCGGATCGAAAAGGCTGTTGATCCTCACTACCGTTCCCGGGACCATCGGGGCCGCCGCTGTCCTGCCCAGTACGCTGTCCAACCGGTCCATGTACTGTCCCATGATCTTGGAAGTCGATGTCCGGACCAAACTGACGTTCTCGCGGCTGAACTTGTCACCCTTCTCGACACGCCGGGTGGTCACTACGACGGGATGAAAAACTTCCACGGTCACCCGCAGCGGAAGCACCCGAACCACTCGTCCATCCACCTCCAACTCAGTGGTCAAGAGGAAAGCCCCCTCGAACTTGCCCGAAAGCGGGGGCCGAAAATTCGCTTTGACCAAGCCGGCCGGCAGGGATATTTTTTTGTCCGCGCCGGAGATCTTGATGTCCACATTCTCCGGGGATTCCTTCAATTGCCCGATCACGAAAGACTTGATGTCCGGCAAAAGTCCCGCGAGGGAAAACAACTGACTTTGAGTAAGCACCTCCACCACGTCGGCGCCCGAGAAGGATATCTTTTCGAGCGAGTACCCCTCTTTTCGGAGGGCCACCTTGATGAATCCCTGGGTCAGTTTTATCGTCCCGCCGGCGGGAGCCGCCGCGGAGAGTTTGACCCTACGGACCTTCTCCGTCTCGGCGCGGTTTTCACCGCTCACTTCGGCGACCTCTCCCAAGCTGATCGCCGACCCCGCCACCGTCGCCTTTTGAGGCAGGTGGATGTCGACCGGACCCGCGGCCAGAAGGGGCCAAGCCAAGCTCCAAAAAAAGAGACTAGACCAACCGAGAATTCCCCTCATGCCGCTAGATCAATATCACGGAAACTGCTTCATGTTGCCGACCGTGCCAAGCATATTGTCGACAACGGAAACCGCTCTCGAATTCATTTCAAAAGCTCGCTGGGCGACGATCAAATTCACCATCTCGACCGTCACATCCACGTTCGACTGTTCCAAAGCACCTTGTTGGATAGCGGGAAATCCGATGGAACCCGGTATGCCCTCGATCGGGTCGCCCGAGGCCGCCGTTTGCAGGAAGAGGTTGTTCCCGATCGAATTCAAACCAGCGGAATTCACGAATCGAGAAAGCTCGATCTGACCGATCTGGCTTTGCTGGCTTGTCCCAGCGGGGGTCATCATGATCTTCCCATCGGGAGTGATCTGGACTTGAGAAGCGTCGACTGGGATCTGAACGGGGGGATCCAGGAAATAACCGTCCGGAGTCACCACATTCCCATTGGCGTCCCGGTTGAAATTGCCGCTGCGGGTATAAGCGATCTGACCGTCCGGAAGGGTCACCTTGAAGAAGCCGTCATCACCCTGGATGAGGATGTCCAAGGGATTATTGGTGTTCTGGACCGGGCCTTGGGTGAATATCCGCTTGGTATCAACGGGCTTCACACCTTCACCCACTTGGATACCAACGGGAATATTCGTTTCGGGGGAGGTCGGGCTGCCAGCCGGTTTGATGTTCAAGTACAACAGGTCCTGAAAATCCACCCGTTGTTTCTTGAAGCCAACCGTGCTCACGTTGGCGAGATTGTTCGAAATGGTATCAATGTTCAACTGTTGCGCGGACATGCCCGTTGCCGCTGTGTACAGTGACTGCATAATGCCTCCTCAGATTCGTGAAAGAAAAGCCCCCGAGGGAACCTCTTCCGCGATGGTTTCACCGCCTCGATCATTCAGCGGTGAAAACGGCCTCCGCATCAGCAGTCCGGCCGTTGTCCAACAAAACTAAACTCTTTCTAGCTCAACCGACTTTAAACCTTCAAAGACCCGATCTGGGAAGCCGCTTGCCCCATCAGATTGTCATACATCGATATGACCCGCGAATTGATCTCATAAGACCTGTAGTTTTGGATCATACCGACCATCTCAAGCATCGAATTCACGTTGGACTGTTCCAAAAAACCCTGTTGGACTTGGATGTCGTCCGGGGCCATATCCAACTTATTGGGCGGAAGGGCTTGGAAAAGGGTGTGCCCGACTTTGACCAGTTGGTTCTCGTTCTGTACCTTCACAATGAGCAACTGATCCAAGGCCTTGCCATCGACGGAGATATTCCCCTCTTGGTCCACATTGACTTGAGTGCCATCGATGTAAACTTCGCCGTTGTGGCCCAGCACCGGAAGCCCATCCTGGGTCACCAGACGACCGTTAGCGTCCAAGCTGAAATTTCCATCGCGAGTGAGTAGGGTTTTTCCTTCCGGGGACAAGATCGAGAAGAATCCAGGGCCGGTCAGGGCCATGTCGAGGGGATTCTTGGTTTCAAGCCGAGGTCCTTGGGAATAGTCGGTGGGATCTTCTTGGGGAATTACCCCGCCGCCCATCACACCGATATTGGGTCGCAACTCGGCCGTTCCATCCATGACCTTCATGCGCTGGTCGTGAAGACGCGCGATCAAGTAAGAAGGAAAAGCGATATCCACCGAACGGTTCTGTTTGAACCCCACGGTGCTCGCGTTCGCCATATTGTTGGCGATAACATCCTGGCGGACCAAATTGGCGTCCATCCCAGAAGCCGCTATATAAAGTCCGCTTGGCACTTTTCGAACCCCTTACTTATGGCTTAGTCGGCGTTGGCGCCGATTGATTGTTCGCGGGCGCCCCATTCGACTGGACAACCGCACTGTAAGGCAACGCGATGAAGGAGACTTCCTTCGAGTGGGCGCTTTCCGTCCCATCCATCCCGACCGCGGTAAAGCTGAAGTAATATTTTTGGCCTAGTTTCAATTTGCGGACAAGGTAAGTCGGGACATTCGCGACTGGTTGAGGATTGACCTTCTCGAACCGGCCACCCGACACCTCGGAAATGTAGATATTATAACCTTTCAAACCGCTTTTGCTAGGATCACCGAAGTTGGTGGCCATACCCGCTTGGCGGCCAATATCGATAACACCCTCATTGTTAAGGTCGCTACCCACAACCGCTGGGGCCCCGGGCGCGCCAGTAGTACTAGCCATGACTTCGCGTGAATATTGGCTCTCAATAGGAGGCACGGTATTGGTGACCGAGGTAACCACAACGTAATAACGAGTGTTCTTTTCTAAACCCCGGAACTGGGCGTAGTTGCTCTTATAAGGTTTGGTCCCGTTCAATTTAACGTAACCGCCTCCGGTCGTTTTGCTGAAGTAAACATTGAACCCCGCGAGTGAAAGCGAGGGGGACGTGGTCCACTTTACTGTCACGATATCGCCCTCGACAAAAGCCGTAACGTTTTCAGGAATGAAACTTTTAACTTTTCCAAGGAAAGAATCCCCGAACCGCCAATTGGCGGAAATACGGTGGGACGAACCCAAATATTGGGGATGACCGATATAAGCGTAATCCAAGCCCCATGTTTTGGAACGGTAACTGATACCAGCCGTGAACTGCCCATCTTCGGTTTGGAACCCGGTGTAACCCGTCCGCAATCCCAATTGATCCTCAAAGAACCAACCTTCAATGCCCGCTAAAAGAAGGGTGTTATGGGTCGCAAGGTTCGGATCGTCAAAATCGGAGAATTCGAAGGATGCTACCAGGTCATCGGTGAATTGATATCCCAACCCGCCGCGAACCCTCAAGGGGATCTGGTCCTCATTGCCCGCCTGCCAACGGATCTTTGTGTCTAGATCCTCAGCCGAGATGCCGACGTTGATCTGCTTCCCATAGCGGGGGTCCAAGATAGGGATGTGATAAAGGAAGCCCATGTCCAAACCCCAACCGCTGGCTTGTTGTCCGGGTTGGCTAGGCGAATCGACGGAAAGGATCTTGAGGTTGATACCAAAAGAAATGGACTTATCAATGGCCAAGGGAGCGGCAAAAGTCCCGTAATAGATACGTTCATTCTCAGTGCCATCGGTGAAAAGCAGTTGGTTCGTCCCAATGGCCCAAGCCAATTGGTCGCCAAAGGGTTGAACGTAAACTCCTTCAAAATCATCTTCCTTGCCGTTCAAAAGCACGGCTCCCATGCCCGAGATCTCAGGCCGGAGAACTTGGATCAAACCCGCCGGGTTGTAAAACACAGCATCACCCGAATCGGCCACGGTCGTAAAAGCGCCACCCATCCCCAGTGCTCTCGCCCCAATACCCGAAACGCCACCTTTATCAAAGGCGGCAAAAACATTCGGGTTAAAAAGGGAAAGGAATAAGAGAGTAGCCGCTAGCCGCCTAGTAACCATTGGACCCTACCTTTATGCCATTGATATGGATCTCGGATAATTCTTTGAGCTTCAATAGATCGGTCTTGCCAGCCGCATAATCGACTGC
>CAZLND010000233.1:0-4568 GCA_964560635.1 uncultured bacterium
AGCCCCATTCGGGCATGAGAACTTCCACGCCTCCCATGGTGGTCAGTTGGGGGTCGGCATAGGACTGGGCGGCGGTGGCGGTGATCTTCAAGGGGCGGCTGTTCAAGAGCACGGCGGCGAGGCCCCAGCGCAATAGGACCGGTTGGCGGTCGATGCCGATGACGCCCAGATTGGGGTTGTTCAGGTCCTCGGCGGAAAAACCCAGCGTGAGCCGAGGCGAGAAGGAAACCAGCAGGCCTGCCCCGAAAGCGAAGGACGAGGAAGAAAGTTCGTTCTCCGAAACCCCTGCCAGCGGGGCCTGAAGGGTGTAGCGCTGGGTGAGATAGGAGAGCGAAAGTCCTCCGGCCACGCTCGTCACCAACCCTTCGGTGTCGACCGCCTTGCCCCAATCCAGGATGAAGCGGTCCTGGGATAGGAGATTCCCGCCCAGATGGTCCCAGGAAGCGCCGAAAGCGCCGATGGCCCCGAAAGCGTCAGTGGGAGAAAGGAGGGTGAGGTTGCCGGTGGAGAGGCTGTCGTTCTCAAGCCCGGGGAAGAGGCTCTCGTAGCGGGCACTGGCTTCGAAGCGGTCTTGCAGACCCAGCCCGGCCGGATTGTAAGCGGGAGCCGAGGGTCCCTCGGGCATGGCCACCAGGTTGCCGCCCAAGGACTTCGCCCGCGCGGGTTCGCTGTAATCCAAATATTGGGCTCGAGCCATACCGGGAGCAATGAGCAAAAGCCCGGCCACAAGGAAAGATTTTAGTGTCGTTTTCATGTCGTTCTCTCCTGCTCCGAGGCCTCAAGCCGAGGAGCACGCTTTGGAAACGCCGAGCCAAGGGACGGAGCAAGCGCCGTCCCAATCGGGGCCCGGTGCGTCAGCGCAAAAGGGTGATGGCGCCCTTATGGACGCCTCCATCCACTTCCAACATATAAATATACACTCCACCCGCAACCACTACACCTGAATCATTCTGCCCATCCCACTGCGCCGGCATGCCCGCCCCAAAGTTGATGGTCCGGATAGGACGCCGTCTCAGGTCCAGGATGACGAAGCTGCCCGCCCCGTGGCCGGGGGACAGATTGAAGGTGGTCACGTTGTTCGTGGGCAACAAAGGGGTAAAGGGATTGGGCCAGACCGTCTGTCCCGCTGGGATGGTGGGCGTAGGCGAGAAGATGGGCGTGTTGGTCGGCGTTCCAGTGATGGTGGGCGTGAAAGTGATCGTGGGCGTAAAGGTCAGGGTCGAACTGTTGGTGGGCGTCAGGGTGGGGGTGAGGGTGGCGGAGTTCGTGGGCGTCTTGCTGGGCGTCAGGGTGGGACTGTTGGTGGCCGTCAAGGACGGGGTACTGGTAGCTGTCAGCGTGGGCGAGTTCGTCGGGCTGTTGGTGGGAGTAAGAGTAGCCGTCAAAGTGGGCGTGCTCGTCGATGTCGCCGTCGGCGTGTTCACGGGGCTGTTCGTGGGGGTAACACTGGGCGTATCCGTCGGACTGTTGGAAGGTGTCAGGGTTGGGCTATCGGTAAGTGTAGAGGTGGCCGTCGAGGTAGCCGTGTTGGTCGGCGTTAAGGTCGGCGTGTTGGTCGACGTCACTGTGGGCGTGTTCGTGGGTGTATTCGTGGGCGTGGCTGTCGGACTATTCGTTGACGTTTGCGTGGGGGTTTGGGTGGGTGTTGAGGTCGGGCTATTCGTGGACGTGTTCGTCGGTGAGTTGGAAGTGGTCGAAGTGGGTGTGCTCGTTGGACTGTTGGTAGGAGTTTGGGTGGAGGTTGAGGTCGGGCTATTCGTGGGGGTTTGCGATGGCGTGTTGGTTAGGGTTTGGGTGGGGCTGTTGGTCGGACTATTCGTGGCCGTCGCGGTAACCGTGTTTGTCGGTGTCAACGTCGGCGTATTGGTCGGTGTCAAAGTAGGCGTGTTCGTCGGGGTCAGCGTAGGTGTGTTCGTGGGAGTGTTCGTCGCGCTATTGGTAGACGTGGGAGTGGCCGTGTTGGTCGGTGTGTTCGTCGCACTATTGGTAGGAGTATTGGTCGGCGTCGGGGTGGCCGTGTTAGTAGGGGTGTTGGTAGCCGAGTTGGTCGGTGAGTTCGTGGCTGTGTTGGTGGGACTGTTGGTCGGCGTCACTGTCGGCGTATTGGTCGGACTATTGGTAGGGCTATTCGTCGGGCTATTGGTGGCTGTCTTGGTCGGACTATTCGTGGCCGTCGACGTAGCCGTGTTTGTCGGCGTCAACGTCGGCGTGTTCGTCGGGCTATTGGTCGCCGTGTTGGTTGGACTGTTCGTAGGACTGTTCGTCGCGCTATTGGTCGGGGTAATGGTCGGACTATTCGTTGCGGAATTCGTGGGGGTTAGGGTGGGGCTGTTCGTAGGCGTATTCGTGGCGCTGTTGGTCGGTGTTTTGGTGGGGGTGTTGGTAGGCGTGTTCGTAGGGATAAGAGGACAGGTCACGGCGTAAATGGAATATTGCCTGTTCCTGGCCGTTCCCACGCCGAAAGGCGTCGGTAGCGTCCCGGTGTAAGCCGATGCCAGGAAATATTCGATGTTCGCCGCGTTGGTATCATGCGCCACCTGCTGTCCAGTGCCCGCCAAATTGAAGCTCAGCCAATAGGTCCCCGCGGACAAAAGGGTCGGGGTCAGGCTGAAATAATTCCAGCCGGAAGTCATGGCCTTAGGGGAACTTTGGAGCAAAAGGTTCTGCGGCACGCCGGCGTTGTCGCTATAGACACCCACGACCCCGTTGGCGCCCGAGGCGGTGAGCATGTCCAAGTAGATGCCTTGGATGGTGACGGCCGAGGCGATGGTATAGGTGTTGCCGACAAGGACCCCCGCCTCGTCGTGAGAGCTGGCTCCGACGGTGGTATAGCCGAAGCTGGATTGCCCGGTACAAAGGGGCGTTGCAGTGGCGGTCGGGGTGGTGGTCGTGATGGTGCACCCCGGCATGTAAACATACTGCAGGCTATTGAAGCCACCCGTGGCCGCGGTGAACCCATAATAGACACAAGTGGTGCCGCCGAAGACATTGGTGACCAGGTCGCGGGTGTAGCTCATCACCAAGGTCCCATCGATTGTCAGGGCCAGCACATGGGTCGTGGCGTTCCAGGCGACGTTATAGGTATGCTCGGTATTGTTGGTGAGCTGGGCCGGAAAATTATAGGGGCACGACGGGGAGGCGAAGGTGCAGGTGGTGGTGGTGACCGTACTGCCGTTCTCATAGGGATAAAGTGTCCCATTGATGTCGAAGTCCTCGAGGTCAAAAGCGAACGACGGGGTAATAGGGTTGTTGCCTGAATAACCCTTGCCGCTTCCCCCACTTCCGCTCATGGCGTTGATGCCTCGAGGGTCGTTCTGGAGCACGAAATCGATGCCATCGGCCCAATTGGCCCCTCCCGCGCCAAAAAAAGCTTTGAAGGTCATGTTGAAGTTCTTCGTCAGGTCGATGCAGGCGTTGTTCCAAGCCGCGCCTTGCTGGGAATTCGTAGCGGTGGTCAAGGTAACGGCCGTTCCCCCTTGGGCGGCCCCGACGAAGTTCCAGCTCGGACAAACGGTCGCGGGCGCCAATATCTCGACGGTCCAACCCCATCCCGTGGCGGTACAGAAATTGGGATTGAACCCTTGCGAGACCGGATAGGAAGCCACTGACGCCGGCGAATAATCGCTGAAGGCCCAGCCGGTGCTCACACTTCCCATCGTGAGCGTTGTCATGGCGCTACGCACCGTACCATTGTTCGTGGTGTAGGCGTTCTCACAAGTATTAGGCTGGATATTGACCATCTGGAGGACGGTGCTGGTCGTGGCGTTGGGGGCAAAATTGAACCCCACCGTGACCGGCGTATTGCCCCCGGCCGCGCTCACCGAGTTGGTGGCGTTCACACTGCTGTTGCCGATGGGCGAGGTCGAGCTGGCGTTGCTGTAAGTCCACCACTTGTAGACCCAATTGCCCGACCCGCCATTGCCCAAGGCCGTCGTCCCACCCGTGATGGTCAGCGGTTTGCCCGAGGTCGGATTGGTGGCGTAGTAAAGGGATCGGTAGACGGTCTTCCCGCTGCCCGTATAAGTGACCACGCCACCCAAACTCGTCATTGCGGTGCCGTTATAGGTGATGGTGCCCGCGGTGGTCCCCCAGAAGCTGCTGTCGCTGTCAACCTGGACGAAGAGCACATAGGCGCCCCCGGCGGAGGTCCCGAAATTGAGGGAGCCTACCGTCACGCCGGCAATGGCGCTGGTAGCCGAAACGGTTGCGTCATTGTCATAGATGGGAATGGCTTGCGCCTTGGATGCGCAAAGTGCCAGGCACAAAAGGACCGAAGCGGCAAAGACCGCGCGCGGCAATGCAATCGCTTTTTTTAGCGGGAATAAAACGGTTAAATGTTTTACGACTTTGTAACAAAGCATGAAAATCCTTCTAAGTCCCAATGGATATTTCGCACGCGAAAAAGTTCCTTTGAAACAAAGGCAAATCAAACCATTTTGATAGGTTTAAGGGGTGATCAGTTGGCGGATAAAGCCCAGACAAGGGATATCGCCTTTGAATAAGCGTTAGTCGTACAATGATTTTATACCCATAAAATCGTTATATCAAGAAACTGACAAGGTAATAGC
>CAZLND010000234.1:0-4558 GCA_964560635.1 uncultured bacterium
TTCGCTCTTCATCGCCTTTTCCATTGGGATGCTTTTTTGCAGCATGATCGGGATGCTCGCCTTTTGGTTCCTGGAAATATCTGGGTTCCTTTTCGTGGTCATGATGTTGGAATTCTTCATGTCGGGCCAATTAATACCTTTGAATATCCTCCCCGCTTATCTTCACCAGGTCTTGTTCTTCTCTCCTTTTGGCTATGAAGGTTATTGGCCCGTTGTCATCCTCATGGGAAAGGTGCCCCAGGAACAGCTGGGCCAAGTCTTGTTGGTGGGTCTCGTTTGGGTGGGTATCTTTTACGCTTTGAGCCGATGGATGTGGGAACTCGGGCTGAAACGCTATTCAGCGGTGGGGGGATGAGATGACAACCCTCGGCCGATATTTCAGGCTCACTTTCTTAATGATGAAGAATTGTTTCATCCGTGAACTTCAGTTCAAGGCCAACTTCGTTGTCCGTTTCTTCACCGAACTGATGTGGCTGGTGATGCAGTTCATCTATATCCAGGTCATGTATGGGCAGACCGGGCAGATCGCCGGGTGGAACAAATGGGAAATGATCGTTCTCATGGGCACCAACTACGTCATCGCCCAGCTCTTCGAGTCCCTCTTTTACGACAACTGTGTTCGCTTGACGGACCAGATACGTCAAGGCGACCTGGATTTCAACCTGGTCAAACCCATCAATACCCAGTTCCTCGTCTCCCTGCGGTATACGGACTATGCTTCCATCGTTAACAGCAGTGTGGGTCTGGCGGTCATTTTGTTCGCCTTGGGTAAGATGGGAGTGGCGGTCAGTTTTGGCGGCGGGCTTCTTTTCGCGGCCCTGGTCGCGAACGGGGTCATCATCTACTACTCCATCCTCTTTATCCTGTCGGTCTGGACCTTTTGGATAGGGAGGTCCAACAACCTGATGGAGCTTTATTGGCAGTTCGGCCAATTCTCCCGCTACCCCGGTGAAATTTACCCTTGGATGCTCCGTAAACTACTGATGACCCTTATTCCCATGTTGGTGGTCTCCAACTTTCCGGCGGAAGTCCTTATTCATAAGATGGAAAGCGGCCTGGTTTACTATGGCTTCGCCCTAGGCGCTGTTTTTCTGGGCCTGACGATGTTGGTCTGGAACCGAGGCCTGAAAAGGTACCGGTCCGCGTCCTCTTAACAAGGGCGTTATCTTTAATTGTTTGACCGTCCGCTTCGGTCAAACGTAGAATAACCGCCATGCCCGCCCCTCAAGCCAAAGAGATCAAAGTCCATTACAAGAAAACCACCTCCCTTTGGATAACCCTGGGTATCGTTTGTTTCCTCGCGATCTGTAGTCTCCTTCAAGTTTCTTTTTTCACGGCCATGGAAAATAAGGCCATCGACTTCCGGTTCAAGGTCCGGGGCGTCCGTAAACCCCAAGCTCCCGTCATGGTCTTGGCCATCGACGAGAAAAGTCTCAAAGAAGTGGGCCAATGGCCCTGGCCCCGTTCGACCCATGCCCAGATCATCCGCAAACTGAAAGCCGCCGGCGCCAAATGCGTCTTTTATGACGTGCTCTTCTCCGAAGCTGAACGTACCCAAGAAAAAATGCTGACCCAATTAGAAACGGTCCTGAATTCCTCCATGCAGGGGACCTCCAAGTCCGTTAAATCTGTCCGGGAAAAGGTGATTTCGGACGTCCGACGATTCCAACAGAGCCAAAGCGGCGACCAGGAACTGGCGACCGCCATGAAGGAAGCGGGGAACGTCTTTTTCCTCATCGAACCCTTTACCAGTCATGGTAAAGAAGGCGGCCGGATGCCCAACCCCGACTCCCTGCATATGACCCCGGCCGAATTGATCGTCGAGGATATTCCCTTGGAGCTGTTGAACGAGGACATCATGAAGTCGGATTCCCTCCTACTCTCTATACCTGAGCTCCAAAAAAATGTTGAAGACGCCGGACATACACGCTGTTTCCCCTTCTCGGATGGTATTTATCGGTATTACCCAACGGTCATCAGTTATCAAGGACGGCTGATCCCGCACATTTCCATCCAAGTGGCCCGTTATCTCACGGGCAAGACCGATCCGGCCAAGATCCATTTGGGTAAATACGCCGAAGTGGCGGGCCGGAAGATCCCCATTCTCCGGGACGGGTCCGCGCTCATCAATTTTTGTGGTCCGGAGGGGACCATCCCCACCCTTTCCGTCACCGATGTGTTGCACGATCGGATCGGTCCGGATGTCTTGAAGGGGATGGCCGTCGAGATCGGCGCCACCGCCACCGGATTGAACGACCTTCGCCCCACTCCCTTCTCGCACAACGCGCCCGGGGTCGAGTTGAACTCCACCATCGTGGAGAACATCGTCGCCGGTAATTTCCTTCATCAAGGAGGCGAGATACCCAAGTACCTGCTCATGGTCCTGCTGGGGCTCCTGGTCTGGTACTTCACCCCGAGGCTGACGCCTATCCAGGGGACCATCGGGTTCCTGATCCTCTTTGTGGGTTATTTTGCCGCCTCCTGCGCCTTCTTCACCTGGCTCAACACTATCATTTTCCTGGTCTATCCGCTCTCAACGATGACCATCACCTTCTTGATACTCACCACTTATAAATTCCGTACCGAAGTTCGCCACAGCCGTTACATGAAACAGATGTTCCAGAGCATGGTGACGCCCAAGGTGGTGGATGAGATCCTGAAACTTCCTTCCGGCATCGAGCTGGGCGGTGAGGAAAAGGAATTGACGGTCATGTTCTCCGATATCCGGAGCTTCACGACCTTTTCCGAGCGGCATACCCCGCACGAGGTCGTCGAGGTCCTCAACGAGTACCTCACCCAGATGACCTACCTGGTCTTCCAGACCGAGGGAACCCTGGATAAATACATCGGCGACGCCATCATGGCTTTTTGGGGGGCGCCCGCCAGCCAGCCGGACAACGCCTACCGAGCCTGCAGTACGGCCCTGGGCATGGTGGATTTGCTTCACAGCGTCCTTCATCCCAAGTGGTTGTTGGAAGGCAAAGAGAAACTAGAGATCGGTATCGGCTTGAACACGGGCCCCATGGTCGTGGGGTTCGTCGGCTCGCAATCCATCAAGAGCTATACGCTCATCGGCGACGCCGTGAATTTGGGAAGCCGTTTGGAAGGGACCACCAAGGAATATCATGTGGAGATCATCATCGCCGAGTCGACCTATGCGCACGTGAAGAACGACATGCTTTGCCGGGAATTGGACCTGATCAAAGTGAAAGGGAAGAACGAACCGATCCGCATCTATGAGTTGGTGGACCATCGGCTCAAGGGCGCCGGAACGAAAGAAATGAAGGTGAAGGCTTTTGAGGAGGGTTTGGCCCTCTATCGCGCCCAAAAATGGGACGAAGCCGCCAGCCGTTTTAAGAACTGCCTGGAATTGGACCCCCACGACGGCCCGGCCGAGATATTCCAGGAGCGGTGCAAACAGCTTAAAAAGAATCCCCCCGAAGCCAATTGGGATGGGGTATTTGTGATGAAGACCAAGTAAACGGTTTTTCCCTCGGTTTTTCGGTCCTGCTTTCCCTGCATTTAACATCATTTTTTTAACATGAAACGCCCTTTTCCCCTAGAATACGGCCATCCATACATACCTACTCAATCGTTTTTAGCGTTGAGTAAACCCTATACCAAAACTCCCCGTTTCCCAGGACGGCTGATGCGGTTTTTTGTCAAATCTTGGAAGCTTTGGGCGGCCCTGTCCTTTCTCGCTGGCCCCTTGCTTTTCATCGGCTGTAATAAGAATGCTGCCGCGCCCGTGTCACCGGTGCGGGGTGGCAATTCTCTTTCCATTTCCATTCCCAAGACCAATGAGATCAAAGCAAGTCTCTTGGGCTCCACCAGTGACGACATCCTCTATTGCGTCACAGGTAGCGGCATGACCCCGGTCACGGGGATAGCGGGGCCCTATGGCAGTGCGGTCAGCACCGGGGCCTTTGCCATTTCCCTGAACCTTCCCCAAACTTCATCCACTCAGTTGATCGCCCTTCAGTTGAGCAACCACTCCAACAATACGCCTTTGGCCATCGGCGCCCTCTCCTTCGACCCTAGCAGCGCCAGCGGGACCTTGGCCGTGACCATGGGTTCGCTGGTGAACAATTGTTACAACTTCAACGGCATCTATTACCCGACGGGTTATAACTTCGCCTTCGGAGGGGACGCGGTCACGACCGTTACGACGACCGGTTATGACGTTTCGCTGGTCCAAAGTGGGACGGGTTTCCAGTTCCAGGGATTGAACGGGAACACGGTCGCCTACCTGGGCAATGGGAACCTGGTCAATTATGCCGCTGTTCCTCCGGTCGCTTCTTTCACCGCCACTTCGTCCACCTCAAAGCTGGCCACCGGGGCCTCGGTCGGCGCTTTCCAGTCATCGGACATTTATTGCGTCGCCTTGGGAGGGACCAGTCACGCTTGGGTGCAGGTGACCAGCCCGGGTCAATATAATTCCACCGGCCCGGCCTTCCTGTTCCGGGTGAACAGTTTGGTGCCATATTTCCAGTACGACAGCACGACCGCCTCCGTTAATAACACCTGCCTGACGCCGGTCTATACCTACACCTTTACC
>CAZLND010000235.1:0-4528 GCA_964560635.1 uncultured bacterium
CGCGTCGGTAAAATTCCGGGGGGAAACCATTTGTGCGCTGATCGGTTTCCCATCCTGTCCCTTCTTGGGGAGTTTAAAAGTCGAATGTTTTCGGTCGGTGAAAATGATCTCTTTTCGGTCCGTGATATAACTCGGCGAGGCCTTCACGCCGATCTTTTGAAGCCTCTTTCGGATATACCCCGGTGTATAGGGATGGTGATGGACCACCTTGGCGGATGGCACGGGGGTGGGCGTGGGGACCGTGACCTCGGGAGCGGCGGTTTGGGGCGGCGCGTTGTTGTCCGGCGGGGGGGCTTGCTCGGTCTGCCATTGGATCTGGCCGTAAGCGGGAGGATAAAAAACGGGAGCGTTATTGACCGGCCCATTGGCTGGTTGGCTCATATTGATGACGGCCGAGTGATTGTCGGCGGCGTTCTGGCGAACAACGGCGGCCCTTTGGGCGAGACCGCTGGCCCGAACCGGCTCCTTCGTGGCTTCCTGCGTCGGGACTGTCCGATTGAATCGTTCCTCTTGGGCGGAAGCGGAATGAACCTGGAGGGACCAGGGGATAAAAAAAAGGACCAAAAATTTTTTCATGTGGAATTTCCTTATTTTATAGACGCCCTATTGTATCGAATAGGGTTGGGGCTTCTTGATAGTTTCAGCCTTTACCTCGCCGTTGGGCGATAAGGGACCCGATGGCCATGCCCAAAAGGATAAGCCCCAGCCAAAGAAGGAACTGGTTGCTAGGCAGCATGGAATCCCCCCATTTACGCAGAACAAACTGGCCCAGTAGAAAACAAAGGAAGCCACCCAAGGCGGAGTAAACAAAGACCCAAACAAGCTGGCCCAAACTTTGGTACTTCTGGCTGGTTCCCAGGACCGGTTGGATGAGGGCGAAATAAATGAAGATGAAAAGGAAACCCAACACGATCTCATGGCGGGTCATTGCCGTGAAAAAGGGATTCCCTGTCACATAGAACCAATAAGCGGTCCAGAGATAAGCCGAAACGCCCATGCCCCAACTGAGCACGAAACTGAGGGGCCAAAGGATAAGGTTCAGGCAACCCTCTCCCATCTTCCAGCGATAGACATATAAAAGCGGGTAGGCCACCAGGAAGAACAAGGCGTTATAAAAGAAGTTCAGGGACCAAAGGGGAGAGGCCAGGGGATGCATCCGCAGATGCAGGAAGCCTACCAGCGCCGCGCCCTCCCAAAAGAGAAGCCGCAGGAAAGACCGTGAGTTATCGGAGCCTTTTGCCATTTCAGCCTTTGCGGGTCTTGTTACCGAACCACTCCACCGCGGCCACCCCGATGAGGATGAAGATGATCCAAATGAGGGCCCGGACATCAGGGGCGCCAAAGAAGATGCCCCATTTAGTGTTCAGGATCCGGCCTAGCACGAAACCACCCACCACACCGCTGGTAGCGTCCGAAAGCATTCCCACCGAGCGCCAGAAGGTGAAGTTATCCTTGCTGATGCCCCACAAATGCTCCACGAGGAAAAAATAATCCATGGCGAAGAAGGGGCCCAGGAACATCCAATAATCCTTGAACACCGCGAAACAGGAGACATCCCCCAACATGAACCCCGTGGCGTAAAGAACGTAAGTGACCCAGATGAAGCAGTTGATCATCAGAAGAAGTCTCAAGGTCATACTTAAAGGAAGGATGAGGAATTTCAATACAGGCGGAAGCTTCAACTGGTTGTAATAGTAAAGGGTGGGATAAGCCGCCAAGAAGATGACCGCGTTACCCAGGAAGAAAAGGGGTGTACTTTCGTTGGCCGGCCCATACTGGAGGATATGAACGAAACCCACGACCCCGAGGATCTCCCACAGAATGAACCGCGGAAAGGACGGCGGGGATACCAGAGCCGAAACCGTTTCTTTTGCCATGGGTTTTTACCTTCCCATCTTCACGCTTTTTGACGTCTTTGTCTTTTCCGTCACGTGCCCGCATTTATCGCAAGGATAGATCATCACCCATCCCCCGGCCTTCTTGTCGAATCGCATGGAGTGGGCCTTCAACCTCGCCCCGCACCAGGCGCAATGGGCCTTCTGCCACCGGGGCCGGGTGGTCCCCCACAAAAGCCCTAGACCCGTCCCAACCGCCAAGTAGACGACGGGGACTACTATCTTCGGCGTGAAGCCGTAGTGCAACCACAAAAGGCTCGTCCCCATCAGAAGGGCCAAAAACCACAAAAGGAAAAACTTTTCCCAGGGGACTCGACTGAGGAAGGCGTGGGTCATAACGGTATTTTAGCAGGAGGGGATGAAAGCCGCCTCAAGCTTCGCTCATCTTATTTTGGGTTTTTGGAAGGAGGACATCTCACTTTTCTTGTCGTGGGATTCCTGCCTTGGGTCGAGCGACGAGGCCTTTTCTAGCTTGTGGAAACCGTATTTGCGTTTGATGGAATCCACGCTCTTATAAAGGGCATCCTTTTTCTTGGAACTCATCTCCGGGAAAAGCCAATCGGCTTCCTCTCCCTTCTCGAACTTGGAGAGGGACACGCCCAAGAGCCGGATCTTGCGCTTGCGCACATGGGACTCTTGGAATAATTCATAGGCTGTCCGCATGACCGTGGCGTCGTCATCCGTTTCAGGGATGGTCTTGGCTCGGGTGATGGTCTGGAAGTCGTCATAACGGAGCTTCAAGGTGATGGTCCGGGCTTTTTTGCCGATGCGTCTCAAGCGGTAACAGCCTTTTTCCGAAAGCCAAGCCAGGGTCTGGTGGACCTGCTCCATATTGTCCGTGTCCTTCTCGAACGTGGTCTCGTGTCCCACGCTTTTGGCGTTGTGGAAAGGATGGACCTCCGCGCTCCCCATTCCCCGCGCGGCTTGGTAAAGCCACTCCCCCGCCGAGGGGCCGAAGGATTTTTGCAGCCTTTCCAAGGGGAAAGCCACGATATCCCCGATACGGCGGATGCGCATTTCGTGGAGCCGAGGCTGTGTCTTTTCACCGGCTCCATGCAGGCGCTCGATGGGAAGGGGCGCCAGAAAAGCCGCTTCTTCCCCTGTTGGGATCACCACCACGCCTGTATTTTCACCGACCTTTTTCCCCAGCGTGGCCGGGTCCGGCTTGACGGTCTTGCCCGCGATCTTGGCCACATATTTGTTGGAGGCAATGGCCACCGTACAGGAAAGTTTGGTCCTCTCGAAGACGGCGTCACGGGTCTTGCGGGCCATGACCCAAATGTCATTCCCATAAAGGGCTTCACATCCAGTGAAATCCAGGTAGAACTCGTCGATGGAGGCGTATTCGACGATGGGGGCGACCTTTTTCAAAAGAGCGTAAGCCTTGCGGGAATATTTGGAGTAAAGCTTGTGGTGCCCCGGCACGAAAAGGGCTTTGGGGCAAAGCTTCTCGGCGGTCAGGAGCGGCATACCGGACTTGATGCCGAACTTGCGGGCCTCGTAGGAAGCCGAGGCGACTACCCCGCGCTCCCCCTTGCGCCCGCCTACGATGACCGGCTTCCCGTTCAAGGACGGATCCACCAGCCTCTCGCAGGAGACAAAGAAGGAATTCATGTCGATATGGGCGATGAGTTTATTCATGGTATACAGGAGTATACCAATCCTTCTAAAAGACCATCAACCCCTATTGTTCAGGAAAAAACCTTGGAAAGACTGGGTAGGAGATTCATCGTCGTTAATTCCCGGACTGGTATACCCTTGGCTTCCCAATCCGCCAGGCGTTTCTGGTGTTCCTCGATGATGGGGCGCGCGGCGCTTTCGGCAAAGACCGCCTTTAAATGGAGGGACAGCTGTTCTTCGGTTGGGCGGTTGGCCCCGGTCAAAAGCTTGGCGGCGCCGTCCTGGGCGCAGGCGGTCAGGATGAAAGAATTGCCCGTGAAGGAATAGATCTCCAAATTGGGGATGACGACTTTTCCCCCCTCCTTCCCTTCTACCCAATTGACGAGGAGCAGAGCGGACTTTTTGTCGGGGGCGATGAAGGTGCGGGCCCAGAAGAAAAGGGTCGAAGCGTAGGAATAGTCACCCAATAGGTAATAGCCCTGGTCCTGGAGCTTTTGGGTGAAGTCCCTCTGCCATGGGGGCGTGAGGGCCTCGGTCATGGACTCGGGCGCCTTGACCAGATGGATCTCCATCTTGGGAAGATTGGCTAACAGGTCGGCGGCGGAAAGGATCTTGGGGGCAAACGGCTTTTCAGTGGCCAGGATGTAGCCCACGACCGCCAACAACAGGACAATAAGGACAACCCCGCCCAAACCCATAAAACCCCCGAATGAACCACAGAGTACACAGAGAACACGGAGTACAGATTTGGATCAATCTAAGTCTTAAGCCTTACTCTGTGTACTCCGTGACCTCTGTGGTTAAAGATTTAATTAAATTCAACTTTAGGCGGTTCCTGGGCGCCGTCCTTGGCCTTGAAATACACATCCTTCGGTTTATAACCGGCGATGGAGGCCATCAGGTTCGAGGGAAAACTTTGGACCTTCACGTTGTAGTCCTGGACCGCCTGGTTGTAACGCATGCGCGCCACGGCAATACGGTTCTCGGTGCCGGCCAGTTCATCTTGGAGCCGC
>CAZLND010000236.1:0-4496 GCA_964560635.1 uncultured bacterium
CATTCACCCTTGGTCATCGCCGAACAGTTCGGCACGCTGGAAACCCTCTATCCCGACCGCATCGACTTGGGGTTGGGCCGGGCGCCCGGCACCGACCGTCAAACCCTCAGGGCCTTACGGCGCGAACCGATGAGTTCGGACCAATTCCCGCAGGATGTCTTGAGCCTTCAGCAACTCTTGGGCCCGGCCAACCCCGGTTATCCGGTCAAGGCCGTGCCAGGTACAGGTACCAACGTGCCCCTCTGGATACTCGGCTCCAGCTTGTTCGGGGCCCAACTGGCAGCCCAATTGGGACTTCCCTATTCCTTCGCGGCTCACTTCGCCCCGAAGCTTTTATTGGAAGCCCTCGCCGTCTACCGCGCCCATTTCCAACCTTCGGACAGCCTGAAAAAGCCCCATGCCATGGCCTGTGTCAACGTGATCGCCGCCGAGACCGACGAGGAAGCCCGGAAGCTTTTCACCTCGACCCAGCAAAGCATCACCAATATCGTCCGGGGAAAAAGAAGCCAGCTTCCCTGCCCCATCGACGATATCGAAAGCTATTGGACTCCGCTGGAAAAGGTCCAAACCCAGGACTGGCTCGCCCGTTCCTTTGTGGGTTCGGCAAAGACCGTGAAAAAGGGGCTGGAGGAATTCATCGAGGAAACGAAAGTGGAGGAAGTGATGGTGAATTCGGCCATCTATGATCACCAAGCGCGGTTGAAGTCTTATGAGATATTGAGCGGGGTCACGCGGGGGCTTGAGGCTTCACGACCCACGCTTTCGAAAGGAACAAAGGGGGCCGGATAGGAAGAGCCCTATTGCATCTTCGCGGTTAGTATCAAGTTTTGAGTTTCAAGTTCCGCGATCTTCCGGTTCAGTTTTTCAATGATCCGCTTCATTTCCATGTTTTCACAGTAGAGCCCGCTCAAAACCGAAACCTTAGTCCGCAACACCGACGGGTCAAAAGGCTTCAACATATAATCGATAGCTCCTATCGCGTAGGCCCGGTCTATCTCCTTCTTGTTCTCTTGCGCCGCCGTCAGGAAAATGATGGGCGTATTGTGGTCCCGCTCACGTTGACGCAGGTAATTCGCGGTTTCAAAACCATCCATATCAGGCATCCGAACGTCCAAAAGGATGACCGCGATATCCTCATTTTGGATCTTTTCCAAGGCTTCTTTCCCGGATTGAGCCTTCACCAGGTTCAGGCCCAGGCTTTCCAATACGGCCTCCAGGGCCAGCAGATTGGCGGGTTTGTCGTCCACTAAAAGAACATTAACTGGTTTTTCCGTTTTAACCATGACTGTCTCCTCAGGTTTCAAGTAGCGAGGGTGATCGGTTTTCTACTGACCACGCTCTTCGCTTTACACCTTGGATCCACTTTACAGGTTTTCAAAAAAATTGAACTGATGCCTGTCATAGGTCAATTCACAACTATCATTTTGATAGTTTCCCTTTTTGGTTTTGACGGATCACACCCAGCAAGTTAAGCTTCCTCTCCATTAGCCCCACGGGAAGAAAGTTGGAAGTTTTGGCTCCGTGAATTATATTGGCCGCTAAATTCTTCGATCGCTCTTTTCAAGGAGATTCATCCATGAAACCTTCCGATCTCACGATCCTGATCGCGGAAGATGACCTAAGCCTCCGGAATATCTATCAAAAGGCTTTGTCGGCGGAAGGTTACCAGCTTGTCCTGGTCGAAAGCTGCGAGCGCGCCCTAGCGACGTTGTACGAAAAAGAAACGGACCTGCTCATTACCGACCTCAAGATGGCCTATCTGGACAAGAAGGCTATTCGGGACAAGATTGCGGACATGGACAGTTTTGAGATGTTCCCGCTCCTCATGCGCAATCACCCCCGACTGCCGGTGATCGTGGTTTCCGGTAGTTACGATGGGACGGAGGAGGAATTCGCCAAGAATAAGTTCGAGAACGTCAAAGGCTTTTTCCTGAAACCCCTGAAAATGGACGCTCTCAAACAGAGGATCCGGGAAGTTTTAAAGGCCGAGGATCTTTAAGATCCTTCCCCTCAATGGGTCTCCGGAATGGACTGCCAAATCCCTTTGACTTGGTTCTCGTCCTTTGGGTCTTCGGGCACGGGCGATGGTTTTGGCGTGAATAGGCCGGTACTTCTGAGGAAAAAGGGTTCAGGCCGGGGCGAGGCCCGTGGATTTTCGGATGATGACCGGGGACGGGATGAGGATCTGGCGAACGGTCTTATCAAAGGGGTTCTCGATCTTCTCAATGAGGAGCTCGGCGGCCTTCGTGCTCAATCCCAAAAAATCCTGCCGGATGGTGGTCAGGGAATATTGGGCAGAAGCGGCCGGGATATCGTCATAACCTACGAGGGAGATGTCCTTGCCGATCTGCAACCCCTCCTTCTGGGCCTGATCCCAAGCCCCCAAGGCGATCAGGTCATTGGCACAGACAACCGCCGTGGGTCTTTCTTTCAGGGTCAACAGCTGGGCCATCCCTTCCCTACCCACGTCCCGGCTAAAAAAATTGGACTTCACCAAATAGTTCTCCGGAAAATCCAATCCGTGCTTTTGGAGCGCATCCTTGAAACCCGCTAGCCGGTCCTGAGCGTTGCGGTTGAGGTCGATGGGTCCCGCCAGACAGGCGATCCTTTTGTGGCCCAGTTCGACCAAGTGCTCCACTGCTTCCCCGACCGCGCGGCGGTTGTCCGTATCCACATAGGAAACGGAGGGGTCCGGGACGCGGTGCCCCATCAAGACGATGGGGATGCGTTGGCTGGCCATCTTGAGGATGTCCTTATCCTTCAGGTGGGGCGCCACCAAAAGGATGCCTTCCAAACTACCGTCGTAAAAAGCCTGTTTGTAAAATTCCTCGGCGTCGATCAGTCCCACCAGCATGTTGATCATCAAGTTATAGTTCTTGCTTCGGAAATATTCTCCCGCCCCATTGATAGTGTCCCGGAACCAGTTGGTCTCGAAGTTGAGGGGGAACTTGCCTACCTGGTAGTACATCTGGATCATGCGGTGCCGGCGCATGGACAGGCCCCGGGCGCTGATATTGGGTTTGTAATTGAGTTCCTGGAGGGCCCCCTGGACGCGCTGACGGGTGTATTCTTCGACCTTGTCCAGGTTATTCACTACGCGCGAGACGGTGGAGATGGAGACTTCCGCCTTCTGGGCGACGTCGTACAGGGTGGCGTAGGGGGAATGCGCTTTCTTTTTTCTCATGAGAAATGATTTTTCCGTGCTTGATTGAAATGGAGCCGGGCAGCCCTTTACGTCAGCCAAGGTTACACGTGGGAAATCGGAGGGGTCAGATAATAGTTATGACTAAAACTGATATAACATTCCTAAAATTGATAAATTGAAAATAGGACAGGTCGCGTAAGGGAAATGATCCGCCGCCAAATGATTTCACAAAAACTTGGGGAAAAACGCAGGCCTATTTTGGAAACCAGTTTCCCTTTTCCAAGACCGCTCCCGGAGGGAATAGAAACTGACAAGATAGAACATCGGGGTCAGGCCACCATCATCCATTTTGTTTTACCACTCCCACTGCTCCCTGTTGTGGACATTCATTTGTTGACTTCTATCTTTTCGCATAAATTCAACTTATCATTGACCAATGAATAACACCAACAATACGGCTGCCGCAACGATGTCCTCACAAAGAAAAATCTCGTTATCGGCAGGCGCGCTCTACCTGCTAACCTTTGTCTCAATACCGACCCTCTCTATCTACGGCCCAGTAAAGAGCGCGGACTACATCCTCAGCGCCGGACCTGACACTTCCGCTATTATCGGCGGCATCTTAGAGATCATCGTGGCCCTCGCTGGGATCGGTACCGCCGTCGTGCTCTTTTCGGTTCTCAAAAAGCAGAACGAAGGACTTGCGCTGGGCCTCGTGGCCTCCCGGATCCTGGAAGCAGGTACCATCTTCGTCGGCGTAGCATTCCTTTTATCGATCGTAACCTTACGGCAGACCGAAGCTGGAGCAAACGCATTGGCCACCAGCCATGCGCTTGTCATCCTTTATGACCGCATTTTCCTTCTCGGACAAAGCTTCATGCCGGCAGTAGACGACTTATTGTTGGGATATTTGTTGTACCAGTCGCGTCTGGTCCCTAGAGAACTTTCCCTGATCGGGATCCTCGGAGGGCCCATACTTCTCGTGGGCTACTTCGCTGTGCTGTTCGGTCTCATCGGACAACATGCCCCCATGACAGGACTTTTCGCGGTTCCGGTCGCGCTATTTGAGTTTTCGTTGGGCATTTGGCTGGTCGTCAAAGGCTTCAATTCCTCAGCCGTTGCTGCTCTTCAATCCAAAAATTAGACCTGTTCCGACCACTGCTCCCCGCAGCGTGGAGCAGTGGTCGTGGATAGATCACGACCTAAGGTTTAAAAACGAGTAACGCTTTGATGTACATGGCGATGGCTCCGACGATCCAGCCCGCAAAAAATATAGCGACTGGCTTGGCTTGTTGTTTAACGCCATTGAGCCAAAAAAGGCCAAGAACGACGGCCAAAATGATGGCCACCG
>CAZLND010000237.1:0-4473 GCA_964560635.1 uncultured bacterium
CAGGGGAAAAGGGCGTAAGCCGCCAATATCTGAAGATGGATGAGTTCCCACCAGAAAAGGCCCGAGGAGGCGAAGAGCAGGGCTCCGACCCGGCAGGCGGTCTCGGACAGCCGCAGGGTCCTCAGGAAAAAGTGCATCCCGGCGGCGGCCAATAACATATGAATGAAGAAAAAGACCCCTAGGTCGTAGGGGATAGGAAAAAGCAGGGTCAGGTAGGTCAGGGGATAGCACATCATCGAATTGGGGTTGGCGAAAAAAGGTTGTCCTCCGAACAGGTAAGGGTTCCAGAGCGGGAAGTGGCCGTGGGCTAGTTGGTCCCGGAGGAACATCCGGAAGGGCACGAATTGGTAGAGCAAGTCGTTGGCGAAGTAGGCCTTGTTGAGCGCCAGACAGGGGAAAAAGGCGATGAAGGCGAAGGCCAGGTAAAGCAGATGCGAATAGGGGATCTTCCGGGAGGTTGGTTCCATCAGCGTTTGGCCTTGGGGAGAGTGACGCGGGTGAAGTGGTTCTTCTTCCCCGGTTTCACCCGGTAGACCGCCACTTCCAGCGGGGGTTTAGGGATGGAAGTGAAGAAGCCGCCGAAGAGCCCGAGCCCGTAAAAGAATTGTCGTAAGAAGATAAGGATGGGCACTTTGAAGGCGTCCAGGAAGCGCCGGTGCCAGGAAGCCGCCGAAATGCCCGTGCCCAGGGCCAAGACGAAGAACAAGAGCAGGGGCAGGCTGGCCATTGAAAGATAAGGGGTCAATTGGGGAGGTTGGGCGGCGACGGTCCCCAACATGGCCAGGATATAGATAACGAAGAAGGCGGGGGCGAGGTGGATGAGGTCCGAAAGACAGGGGTACACCTTCATTTGGCGGGCCCGGCCCCGTCCGTAACGGAAGGCCTGGTAACAGAAGGCCCAAAGGCTCTTGCGGCGCGAACGGTAAACCGCGGCGCCCGGGTCATAGACCAGGCGGTAGCCCTTGTGCAGGAGGCGGTTCAAGAACTCGTTCTCCTCGTTGGGATAGAGGTCCACCCGGAAGCCGTTCTCGGAGGCGAAACTGTCGCGGCGCACCATCATGTTGCAGAGGATGAGCTCTTTCTCGGTGGCCTCCCGCACGGCTCCGATGGAGGCGTAACGGGAACGCACGCTGAAAGAACCCATCCAAGAAGCCAGCACGGCGTTCACGGTTCGCTCGAAGGAAGAGGCGGTCGGGGGTACCAAGTTGGGCCCGCCCACCACGGCGGTGCGCTCCTGCTCGAAATGGGACATCAGACGGCGGGGAGTGCCGGGGTTCACGAAGCTGTCGTCGTCGAGAAAGTAGACCAGGGGGGTCTTGCAGAGCTTCACCCCGCTATTGCGTTGCAAGGAAGGGTTCTTGCCCACGCAGGCGTATATCTCTTTGGGACGCTCGGCCGCGGGCAATTGGGAGAGGCCTTTCAAGACAGGAAGGGGCTTGTCGATGCGGTCGACGGCGATGACCACGCTATAGGAAGAACTCATCAGACGAACCCCTTTTTCACCAACCCTTTGAGAACCTCAGTGTCTGAATTCTCAAAGGGAACGCCACCAAGGGCACCAAGAACGGCAAAAACATCTTGGTTTAACCCATGGGTCAGAGCCTTACTTGGTGTCTTTGTGTCTTGGTGGTTCAAGAATTGTTTTGCTGTCATGGTTTGGTCCCCACGGAGGAAGTGAGGCGCATGGCGAAAGGGATGCCCATCAGGGCCGTGCCTAGGGGGCCGGCCAGCACCATCATCATGGAGAAGGATAAAAGACCCGACTTATCCACGTGGGTCGAGGCGAAGAAGAGGAACAAGGCGGCCTCCCGGGTACCGAAGCCAAGAATGGTGATGGGGATGAATTCTATCACAACCACCACGGGCAGCATCATGGCGATGAAGAAGAAGGAGATCGGAAGGCCCAGCGCCAGGGCGCAAAAATAAGCGCGAACCCAGACCGTGATCCAGGCGCCCAGGGAAAGGGCGAAAGGAAGCAGGATGCGGCGGGAAGGCTGGAAGAGGTTCAAGAGGTTGCTATAGAACTCCCGCCCGTGGGCGCTCAGTTTTTCCGCCAATTGCTTGGGCGCCAGCAAGAGGAGCAGGGGCTTGATGATGGTCCGCATCCATTGGGGGTTGAGGAAGAGCACCATCAGGATGACGCCCAAACCGATGCCCGAAAGGGCGGCCACCGCGGGTCCGTGGAATTCGGTCTGCACGATGAAGGTGATGAGGCCCGTCGCCGCCAAGAGACCCAGGGCCAGCAGGTCATAGACCTTGTCGGCCACGTGCACCGCGAAAGCCGAGTGGTTGCGAAGGTTTCCCCAGCGGCTGATACCCAGCACCCGAACGATGTCGCCTAATTTGGCGGGGGTGATGGCGGCCAAGGGCTGACCCGCCAGGTAGATGCAAGAGGAGTCCTTGACCGAGAGCTTGGAATGGAAGGTGCGGGCCAGGGCCGTGATGCGCAGGGCCTTGAAGAGGATCTCGGGGGCCAGGAAGAGAAAAGAGGCTCCCACCCAAAAGGGGTTGGCTTCCTTGAGGATGTTCCAGGCGGAGGACAGGTCCACCATCCGAAGCAGGAGGGCGAATAGGATGAGGCCTAAGAGGAAGGCGAGGGAACTTAAGCGCCGCATGAAGACCTCGTCACAGCCAACGCGAAGTCACGAAGCCACGAAGAACGAAGAAGTCCCTTTGTTTTGGAACAGATCAAGTCTTTGCCTACCTTTGTGTCTTAGTGTCTTCGTGTTGAGAAATTGCTGTTTCCAAAGGTTTTACGCAGTTGGTCCAGTCCCACTTTTTTACCAGTATAGCGGCGGCTTGTGTCCTTTTTTTGGACTTCAGGGCCGAAAGAACGGTCTGGGCAAAGGATTGGGGGTCGGGTTTGGACAGGAAAACCGCCGATTTCCAATGGTCCATCTCCCCCACGTGGGTGGCCACCACCCGGCAACCGCAGGCCAGAGATTCCCGTAGTTTCATCGAGGCTCGGTGTTTGTTGACCGGGATGTCACTGTAGTAAACGAGGGAAGCGTCCGCGACCCGTAGGCAAGAAGCCACCTGCTGGGGCGAAAGGTAACCGGTGAAATGCACCGAAGGGGCGATGCCCAGTTCCAACGCCTGGGTCTTGAAGCGGCCCTCATCGGGGCCCCCGCCAGCCACGACCAGATGGGCTTGGGGCAGGGTCTTTAAGAGGGATTGGAATGCCCGCAGGACCGGTTCCAGATCGCAAGCCACGTTCAAGTGGGCGGTGAAGACGAGCAAGGGCCGGACTTTTTTCGCGAGCAGGGCGCCCATGGGCGCGGGCCGGTTCTCGTGGCCGGAAGCTTTGCGGGAGAAGAGGGTGGTGTTGACCCCTTGGGCTAGTTCCACCAAACGCGAAGCGGGCACGCCGAAGACCTTTTGCAGGGGCTCCCGCAGGTGGGGGTTGTGGTAGGTGACCAGGTCGGCCCAACCGGGCCAGGGAAGTTCGATGGCCTTGTGGAAAGTCTTGAACCAGCCGTGGCTGTAGTCATAGTCCAGGTCGTCGACGTCCAAGACAACCTTCGCGCCCTTTAACTTTTGCACCCAAAGGGCGGGAATGACCGTTGGGTAGGGCTTGATGGCCATGGCCACGTCGGACCTTTGGGAAAGGGATTCCCAGAAGTAATAGAAGGTGGAAAGCGCCATGTCGAACCAGTAAGGCAGGCTGGGGATGGGCTTCACGAAGTGGGTCTGGTGGCCCCGCTTCTTGAGGGCTTCGGCGATGTAAAAGGCCCGCAGGGCACAGCCCGTGCCCCCGCCCTTGGCGGAGAGGATGAAGAATTTGAGGGATTGGGGGGTCGAGGTTTTCATAACCGGGGAAGATTTTAAGGGCTTAGGGCAAAGGGCACTACAAAGAACTTGCTTGGAAAGAAGGTGGTTGTACCATTGTTTCCAGGCGTTTATTCCGTTGGGGAGGGGTTATGGGCAAGATCATCGGGTTGGTGGTGGCGCTACTGTTGGGGTTCGGCATTTACCGGGGATGTTTCTACCAATCACCCTCTTATCTGATCTACCTGAAATGGGCCCAGGCCGCTCGGGATGGGGACTGCAGCACCCTCTATGCTTTAGCCGATGGGGACGCCAAGAAGTGGGTGGACAGTTATTGCACCCCATCAGGCGGCATGACCATCATGGGCACCGTGTCTCCAGGTGTGGCGGCGGCGGCAATGGTCTCGGAACTCCGGAATACGCCGCAGGGTTCCATGATGCATTTCCACCACGAATTGGAAAGCGAGGACGAGGCCGCGGACGGTACCATTCAATTGTCCGCCATCGAGTCGGTCATGGCCCGGGCCACCGCCCATTTCAAGCCCGCCGGACCCCACCGGCAGATTCTCAAGCTCAAGCACGAAGGCGAAACCTGGAAGGTGTTGGACTATAAGGACGTGGAAGTACCAGAGTCCAAATAAATTTATAGCTGTCATTGTCACCCTGCGCTAAAGCTCCGGGTGACAGGCGAGCCGACCCGCCTCC
>CAZLND010000238.1:0-713 GCA_964560635.1 uncultured bacterium
TGACCGAAACAGGCTTGTCGGTCACGGTGACGGGTGCTTCGCTCAATAACGTCAGTGTCACCTGGGCTGCCCTCCTTCCCGGCAACGCGAACGCGGTGTCCTATATCCTTTCCCGGAACACCGTCAATAACCCGGGAACGGCCAGCCAGATCTCCGTGCAAGCGGTGACGGTCGCCGGGAACCCGGTCACGAGCTACCTGGACGGTACCGCGCTTTCGGCTGGGACTACCCAGTTTTATTTCCTTCAGGCGAAGAACGTTGGCGGCCTGGGGCCAGTGACCATGCAGGCCCTACAGATCCCCCCTAATGCCCCGACCACGCCGGCCTTTTCCGCGGCCGCCAGCGCTGT
Source organism: uncultured bacterium (assembly GCA_964560635.1). GTDB lineage: Bacteria > Oederibacteriota > Muellerivitia > Muellerivitales > Muellerivitaceae > CAZLND01. The sequence continues at coordinate 350 of CAZLND010000238.1, forward strand.
CATCTTGACCTGGACCACCAATGCGGCCGCGGAAGCCGTGACTTATTACACCGTCTACCGGGATGACGGCGGTGGTGGCGGGTTCGTTTCGGTGGGACTCAGCAACGCGACCAGCCCTGCGGTGACCTTCATCGACGGCACATCCAATGGTGTGACCCAAGGCGGGACCTACACCTATAAGATCACCGCCACCAACCCTGGAAGCGGTCTCACTATCGTGGGCGGGGAAAGTAAGTTCTCCGGCACGAAAGTGGCAGGATTGCTACCAGCGGCGGAAACGGGACTGGCAGTGTCGGTGACAGGCGCCCAACTCAATAACGTCAATGCCATTTGGGACACACTCATACCCGCCAATTCGAACGCG
>CAZLND010000238.1:723-4468 GCA_964560635.1 uncultured bacterium
ATACTAAAAAAAAATACCAACAAAAACCAAATCCGATAAATATCTCCAAATCCGCAACACCGCCAACAATTTCGGGGGAGCTTCCGTGATAGCCACCTTGCCAGTGACGACGGCGGGGAATCCCGTGACCAGTTACCTGGACAATAATGGCGGGCCCGGACTTTCAGCGGGGGTCACTTATTTCTATTTCTTACGGGCCAAGAACCCCTATGGGGTGGGCCCGGTCATCAGCCAAGGGTTGGAAATGCCGCCCAACGCGCCGGCCACCGCCGCTTCCACCTCCACGACGGTCACCAACAATGTCAATTGGGTCGCGGTGAACGGCCAGGGTGTCACCAATTACACCGTTTATCGAGTGGCTCTCCCGGCGGTGACTCCCGTCGCCATCGCCACCGTGACCTATCCCACAATCACTTACCCCGACTCCACCGGCTTGGCCCAAGGGGTCACCTATGTTTATTTCATTACAGCCACGAACCCCGGAGGGGGGGTGGGCGTCCCGGGTGGGGAGAGCTTGATGTCGGCGGGGATCACCATGGGTTTGGCGCCTCCCGCGCCGGGCGGATTGAACGTGACGGGCATCGACACCTCCAACAATATTTCCCTGGCTTGGACCGACGTTACCGGGGCGGTCCCTAACGCCACTAGCGTGTCGCTGCTGGTCAATACGACCAATAGCCCATTCGGGGCCGGGGTGTCAGCGATCAATATCACTCCCCCCACGACCACTTCCTATGTGGACCAGGGGGTCTATCTCAACCAAATCACCGGTGAGGCGCCTGACACGACCTTTTATTATTTCATCGAGACCAACGACTTTTTCGGTTCCAGCGCGCCCAGCGCCTTTGCCTCCAAATTAACTTATCCTGCACCAGTGGTGCTTAATAGCGTCACCCTCGCTCCGGATGGGGTTTCGCGCGTCCTGACTTATAACATCGTTGGCGGCCCGGATGTGACCCAGTACCGTTTTTACCGTGAGTTGCAGGGCGGATCGGCTTTCGTCTCGGTTGGAGCCGCCGCGCCTCTGGCGGGACCCACCATGTCGGTGACCTTGACCAATTCCGTCCTGCCGGGCCAGGTTTATCTTTATAAGGTGACGGCGGTGAACGCCACGGGAGAGGGAAGCTCAGCCACCACCGTTTCTTTCGGGACGGCCCCTTCGGCGCCCGTCAGTCTAACGGCTGTTTCGGGGGTGAGCGCGGCCGGGGTGACGGTCGACCTGGGATGGGCGGACTCGAACTACGCGACTGAAAATGTCAGCGGTTATACCGTTTATCGAAGCACCGTCAAGGCCGGGCCCTATAACATCGTGAGCCCCGTGAATGGGGTCGCGGTGCCTGTTACCCTTTACTCGGACGGAGCCGTTTCCCCGCCTGTCGGGGCCACTGTTTACTATTATCTCGTCGGGGCGGATGACACTCATGGCAATGAAAGTGTCGCCAATACCACTAACGCGGTCGCGGTGACCGCTTACGCTTTGCCCGCGGCTCCCACGGCTCCCGCGGCGGCGGCAGGGCAGGCTTCGGTGACCCTTTCTTGGTCCGGTGCCAGCGCCACCACCTATCCGGTTTCGGGCTACAACATTTATCGCTCGACCACTTCGGGCACCTTGGGCGCCACGATCAATGCCACGCCCGTTCCCGCTTCTCCTTTTACGGACTCCTCCGGTATCGTCGATGGAACCACTTATTACTACACCTTCCAGACCGTGGATACGGCGGGTTATTCAAGCGCCCTGACCAGCCAGGTGAACGCCCAGCCCGTGGCCCCGCCGGGGGTGCCGGGTAATGTGGCGAAGGCCAATGGTAACCAAGCGGTCCAGGTCTCCTGGGTCGCCAGTGTCCCGGGTAGTTTACCCATCGGTTTTTATATCATCCAAAGGGTGGACTTGAGCGGACCCACGACCAGCTATATCCAAGTGGCGGGAAATTTGACGGGTTATGTGGATAACATCGGGAGCAATACGGGTTCTTTCGCCTACTCGGTCGCGGCCGTGGACAATAATTCGGGGGGAGTGACGGTGAGTCCCCATGTCAGCGCCTTTTCCGCCCCCGTTACCGGTGTTCCGGGAGCGGTCAATGTGAACCCGCCCGGTAATGTGGTGGCCCAGGGCGGCGTCGCTCAAGATACTTTGACCTGGGCTAGTCCCGTTCCCGCGGGTGGGGGTGTGGTGGTGACAGGCTACACGGTCTACCGGAACCAAAATTCGGGACTCTATGCCCCCGTTACCAGTGTTTCGGTCGGCACTTTGTCTTTCAATGATACGCCCCTCGCCAATGGGGTGACTTACGGTTATTACTTGGTCTCTAACGCCACCGGCACCATCAATACCCCTAGCGCCGGCAGCGCCACGATTTTTGTCGTTCCCGCTCCTGTCCCGGCGCCGCCTTCCCCAGTGAGCACAGGGGATGGGAACCACGCGGTCAGTCTCAGCTGGGCACCGGTGGCGGCCAACGGGGTTCCCATCAGTAACTATGTGGTTTACCGGGCCCTCCTTCCGGGCGCCCCTGCGGCGGCGACGACGGTCTATAGCCCGGCGGTCACTTTCCTTGATTCAACCCCACCGCTCTCGAATGGGTCCACCTATGTCTACACGATCTCGGCCATCAATACGAACGGGACCGTGGGAACTCTCTCCGCTCCCGTGACGGGATACCCCTATAGTTTGGGCGCGCCGACGGTCCTTCAAACCGGCGATTCGGCCAACGCGGTCACTTTGGTCTCTTGGACCCCGCCTGCCGCGCCCTCTTTCGCGCCACTGACCTACCAGGTCTTAAGGGGAACGGTCTCAGGTGGGGAAATACCACTGACCATTGCCAGCCTACCGGTGACCGGAGCGGCGGCCCCCTTGATCGACACCTCGGCGGTGCCGGGACAGGTCTACTATTATGAGATCGAGGCCATCGACACAAAGGGTCACGTCAGCGCGGTTTCCAATGAGGTCGTAGATGGGGCCGCTAATCCCATCAACGGACCCGCCACGGTATTGATCTCCAGCGGGAATGGGCAGGTCTTGCTTGATTGGCAGGCGCCGGTCTCGGCGGCGGGAAGTTTGCCGGTGTCCGAATATATCGTGACCCCCATCAACGGCAGCGCTGGTTCGGCGATCACGGTTGTGGCTGGACAACCTTGGGACCTGCAATTGGGGTTGTCAAACGGTGCGCCCGTTAGTTTCACGGTGCAATCGGTGGATAGCACGGGCCAAACATCGGGCAACCACATCAGTGCTCCGGTGACGGTGACCACCAGTCCCAGCGCTTTGGCTTACAACCCGCCCACGGGCTTGACTGCCGCTTCCTCGGGCCCTACCAGCATCCAGCTGGCCTGGACCCGACCCAATGACGAGGGCTTGATCGTCACTTCCTATAACATCTACCGGACGGGGAGCTTCACCACGGTTTTGGGAAGCCCTATCGCCAACATTGCGAACTCGGCCTTGGCCCCCGTGACGACTTATACGGACACGACTGTCACGGGCAACAATACCTATTACTACGTCGTGACGGCGGTCTATCAAACGGGCGCCACCACCACCGAAAGCCCCGCTTCTAACCACGCCTCGGTCACCACGGCCGCGCCCAACAAGGCCATTCCGCCGGTGACGATGAGCACCATGGCTTTCGACGCGAACGTCTTCAAACCCCTGGAAGGCCAGGTCTTGGGTATCTATTACATCGTCCCGACGACCGGCCCTGTATAGATCGATGTCTATAATGTGATGGGTTATCCTGTCAAATATATGGAC
>CAZLND010000239.1:0-4421 GCA_964560635.1 uncultured bacterium
TGTACGTGAATTCTGAGATGCGGCTGGGCACCTTGGTTTCCGACCATTCGCTAAAGGTTAGAACTCGGCTTTTGCGTCCCCCCGCGTCATATTCGTATTTATATCGTCCGTCACCGAGCGGTTCACCATCAAAGGGAACATTTACGCCATTCCCCGGGATACGGCCCCCATCTGCGTGGTCTATTACAACAAGAAAGCCTTCGATGAGGCGGGTCTAGCCTATCCCACGGACGATTGGACCCTGGAGGATTTCCTCAAGGCCGCTCAGGCGGTCAAGAAAGTCGACGAAAAGGGTCGGGTCACTCGTTGGGGACTGATCGACGATTGGACCATGCCCGAAGCCTGGATCTATGACCTGGGCGGAAGTTACGTGGACGACGTGGAGCGCCCTACCCGCTGGACCTTCGCCACCGACATGAACAGCCTCAAAGGCGTCCAATTCCGGGCGGACCTCATCCATCGTTACAAAGTGATGCCCTCTCCCTCCGGCATGCAAGGCATGGGCGGCCTAGGAAGCACCGGCATGTTCGAGAACGGCACATCCGCCATGTTCCTTTCCGGCATCTGGAAAACCCCCGCTTTTCGGGATATCAAGGACTTCAAGTGGGATGTGGTCATGCTCCCCAAGGGACCCGGCGGTAAGCGGGGTTTTTCCACGGGCGGCTCGGGCTACGGTCTTTTGAACGCCTGCCAACATAAGAAAGAAGCTTGGAAGCTCATCCAATTCCTCTCAGGGGAAGAGGGAGCTAAGAAATTCGCCTCCACCGGTTTCGCCCAGCCCGCTTTGATGTCGGTCGCCAACTCGCCCGTCTTCCTCGATGACCAGGACCCCCGGAACAAGAAGATGCTCCTCAAGGCCGTGGAATACGTCAAATACCCTCCCGTTTGCGGTAATTGGAGGGAAACGGTGGAAGGTTTGGTTGGTCCCGAATTGGAAAAGGTTTGGAACGGTACTGAGACGGTGGAAAAAGCCATGGCGAACCTGAAGCCGGTCTTGGCGAAAAATCCGCCGCAAGTGAAATAGACACAAGGAGAGTTCGAGAATGTCCAAAGATCCCTTCGTCCAGTTCCCGGCGGATTTCCTCTGGGGCGCGGCCACCAGTTCCTTCCAGATCGAGGGTTCGCCCTTGGCCGACGGGGCTTGTGAAAGCGACTGGTACCGCTGGACCAAGAGCACGGGCCGCATCGCCAACGGGGACAACGCCGATGTCGCTTGCGACCATTACCACCGATTCAAGCAGGACATCGCCTTGATGAAGAGCCTGGGTTTGAAGGCCTACCGTTTCTCCATCTCTTGGCCTCGGGTAATGCCCGAACGGGGACGGATCAATGAGAAGGCTTTGGATTTTTACCGAGCCTTGATCGACGAGATCATCAAGGCGGGCATCACTCCCTTCGGGACGCTTTACCATTGGGAAGTTCCCCATTGGGCCAAAGGTGGCTGGGAAAACCGCGAGACCGCCCTGGCCTTCGGGGAATACGCGAAAGTGGTTTTCGAGAAACTCGGGTCCAAGGTCCCCTTTTGGGCGACCCAGAACGAACCCTCCGTGGTGGCCGCTTGCGGTTATCTCTGGGGCGTGTTCCCCCCGGGCAAGAAAGACAAGAAAGTTTTCGGGCAAGTGGTCCACCATTTGAACCTAGCCCATGGTCTGGCGGCCCAAGCCTTCCGGCAGTTGAACCTGGGAAGCCAATTGGGATGGGTGTTGGCCCTGGGAACCTGGGAATCGGCCTCGGAAAGGAACGAGGATATTTCTCAGACCGAGAAAATGGACATCATCCACAACCGCGCTTTCCTGGACCCGGTGGCGGGACGGGGTTATCCTTCGCGGCTCTTCGAGTTCACCGACACTCCTCAAGGACCCATTGAAGAGGACTTGAAGGTCATCCAACAACCCCTCGACTTCCTGGGCATGAACCATTACGTCCGCGGCATCGGCCGCTACCACAAGGGCATCAACATCCTGGACAATGACGGCAAGTTGGCACCGGGAACGCCCCTGAACGACATGGGCTGGGAAGTGCGGCCCCGCTCGCTTTCGGACGCGCTCCTGCATTTCTCGAAAGCCTATTCATTCCCCAAGATCTACGTGACGGAGAGCGGGATGGCCATGCGCCGTTCCAAGAGGAGCCCGGAGGAAGTGGTGGAAGACGACGCCCGGGTCCATTACATGGGCACCTATTTGGCCGAAGCCAACAAAGCCCTGAAAGCGGGCGTTCCCCTGAAGGGTTATTTCGCCTGGTCTTTCCTGGACAATTTCGAGTGGGCGGAAGGTTACGACCCCATGTTCGGGATGGTGGCGGTCGACCCGGAGACCCAAGCGCGGACCCTGAAAAAGAGCGCTCTTTGGTACAAGCAGGTCATCGCGGAGGGCGGGTTCAAGCCGGACGAACTGCCGCAGAATCCGGCCTATCAAAGGTCCCCGGAATTAATGGCGGACGCGCGTTAAAGACTTAAAGGCTTAAGGAAATTGAACCACCAAGGCACCAAGGGCACCAAGTAAGGCGAAAGAAAAGATTTTAGAAAGAAATAGGGTTTGTCTTTCTCGGTGTCTTTGTGTCTTGGTGGTGAAAATGTTTTAAGGTTTTAAGCGGGTGGGGCGGTGGACTGGCGGATCTTGAGTTCGGGTTCAATGAGGACCTGTTTGGGTTTTTTAGAAGGATTGTTGACCATCGTTTCCAGAAGGGCTACTGATTGCTGACCGATCTGGTAGAAGGGTTGGTGGACGGTCGTGAGGGTGGGGGAGATGTTGGAGGATTTCTCGTAGTCGTCGAAGCCCACGATGGAGATGTCCCGGGGCACGCGAAGCCCGGCTTCCTTGAAGGTTTGCATGGCGCCGTAAGCCATCATGTCGGTGGCGCAGAAAAGAGCGGTGGGCCGCTCTGACTTTGGCAAGGCCAGGATCTTTTTGGCGTTCTCTTGGCCATCGTCATAAGAGAAGGAATGGTTGAAGACCCAGATAGGGTTCTCCTTGAGGCCGGCTTTTTTGAGGGCCCTTTGGAAGCCCCAATAACGGTCCCGGGCGTTGGAGGAAAATTCGAGCTCGCCGCCCATGTAACCGATCTTGCGGTGGCCGAGTTGAAGCAAATGTTCCATGGCCCTTTGGGAGCCCTTACGGTTGTCTAGGTCGATCCAGGAGTAAGCGGGGTTCTCGGTGCGGTAGTAAACAAGCAGGGTGGGGCGACCCAGTTGTTTGATGAAAGCCAGGTCCTTCTCGGTGCCGCGGGGAGCGACCATCAGGGTGCCGGCCAGGAAGCTTTCGTGGAGGAACTTGAGCTCGGGGTTGCCCTCTTGGGCGAAGCCCTGGATGTTGTTCAAGAGAAGGTGGTACTTGGACTTCGTGATCTCGTCGATGACCCCGGTCAGGGTCTGTTGGTAATAGGTCTCGGAGGGGTTGGGCGAGCAGCTCCAGAAGGAAAGGAAGCCGAGGGCGGTCTTGCGCTGGGACTTCAAGGCGCTGGCCACCGTGTTGATGTGGTAATTGAGCTTGCGGGCGGCCTCGATGACCCTTTTGCGGCTCTTCTCGCTGGCCGAACCCTGGCCCGTCAGGACGCGGGAGACGGTGGAGCGGTGGACCCCGGCCAGTTTGGCAACGTCGTGGATGTCGGGCACGTGTAACGCCTTTAGGAGATGGTTTTACTTGAGAACGTTATCAGAGTATCGAAAAGGGCAGGGAAAAACAATAACCAGAATGAGCAGGTATTTCTTGACAAAAAATGAGAACGTACTCAAAAATACCCCGGTTCGTCAAGCCATGGGAGGATTTCTTATGAAGAAGAGTTTGATTTTTGTCTTCGCGACAAGCGTTGTATTCGCGTCCATGCCCCTGTGGGGCCAGACCGAGGCGCCCAGCGCCGCCGATACACAGGCCCAGATCCAGAAACTCCAAAAGGAACTCAACCAACTGGAGCTCCAGACCGAGGCCTTGCGGGGAAAGTCGGAACAGTCCCAGAAACCCCTCATCGGTCTCGTGGGCGGAACCTTGGAGCAGGACGTTGAAAGCAATTCCTCCTCCTGGTCCATCCTGCAAGGGCAGACGCTCGACTTGAAGATCCTGGCTCAACCCCTTCCCAGCGTCACGGGACACGCGGACCTGATGTTCTTGGGGAACGTGGCGACGGACATCCTTCAATATAGTTACTTGCCGACCCTCGCCAACCAGAACATTTTCTTTGTCCTCAAGGAAGCGGACGCCACCTTCACGACCCCCCAAGTGACCTTTTCCGCCTTCCGGGGATTGGGCCACGCCGGGTGGCACGATACGGACGACGACCTTTATTACCTTTTCCCCGACCAATGGGACTTGGACAAATATTTCCGGGTCTCGGGCAGGCCTATCCCAACCGGTATAGAGGTCAAGGGGAGCAATGAACTGGAGGGATTGGACCTCTGGGCGGGTCAAGAACTGCAATGGGGTGTTTCT
>CAZLND010000240.1:0-4416 GCA_964560635.1 uncultured bacterium
CCACGGGTACCCTGACCCCCAGCAACAGTCCAACCTTCACGAATACCGGTACTTCCACCAACACACCGGGTCCCTCCAATACGCCAACGAACACGCCCACCGCCTCGAATACCTTTGCCTGCACCGAATTTGGGACCAGCCCTACTTTCACGGCCACCGCCACTCCGACCGTGGGCGGTTATTGGGGAAATCAGAGCACGGCTTATAGCGCCAGCTCCATCCCTTTCAACAGCAACCTAACCTGGTGGTCCCAGAGGTTCACTTCCAGGAGAACGGACAAGGTTTTCAATGCCGGCATTTATTTCTCCTCGGTCCAAGGTTCCCCTGTTTACCTCGCCTCGATCGAGTCCGATTCGGCGGGGGTACCTAACGGATATCCTATTTGCGGTTATTCCGTACCCCTCACGATCACGTCGGGATGGAACCGCTTCTTTTTCCCAGCGGCTCCCCAATTGGTGTCGGGAACGATCTATCACTTGGTCATCCAGTGGAGCGGGGTGGGAGCTTCCCTGGGATCCACTAATTACGGGGCGATCGCTCCCTATACACTCGCCTGGAACGGCCTTTATCCCTTCGATCAGGTCAAGGATGCGGCCCTCAATTCCCTTCAAGGTACGATCGGATCGGGCTGGACGGTCACCGGCAATCAGCCGGTATTTGAACTGAATTATTCCTCCGGGGCTTGGGATGGGAACCCCAATGTATTCATACCACCGGATAGCGTTTCTGGAAGCAATTACCTAGCCGAACAATTCTTGGTGGGGAACCAGCCTGTCACGGTTTCCTCGGTTGGCGCCTATCTCTACAAAGTGGGAACCCCTCCTGATAACCTCTATTGGGATATCAAGGACACCAGTACCCACAATTCAGTCGCGGGCGGTGGAGGGGTGCTGACTACCCCGGGGCTAGCGCCCACGACCAATACTTGGGTCGACACTTCGGTGGTTCCATTCGTGCTCAATCCAGGGACCTACCAAATGATCCTCAAATCCCCCGGTTCCATCGCTAATAACCTATATGTTTGGGGCGGAACCTATCCCAGCGTAAGTGGAGGATCGGTCGAGGAGTCCATTTCCTATGAAGGCTCCGCTGCTTTCGCCCAGCAATCCAATAATGCGGGGACATCCTGGTCTTCTGTGAGCCAGGGGGCTGACCTGACCTTCCGTTTCATGCAAGGGGCTCTCTATACGCAAACCCCGACAGCCACATCTACCAATACCTTTACCGCCACTTCCACATCGACATTGACTACGACGGCCACCCCTAGCCCTACCAATTCGCCCACCGATACCCCTTCCAATAGCCCTCCAGCCACACCGACCGATACTCCCACCGATACGCCGACCGACACGCCCACTTCCACTTTCACGATGACCTCTACTCCAACCGACACGCCCACCGATACGCCATCGGATACCCCGACCTATACCTTTACCGCGACATTCACTCCTACGGACACGCCTTCCGATAGCCCCACGGATACGCCTACCGACACTCCTACTGTGACACCCACCGACACCCCGACTTATACCCTCACGGCGACCTTGACCCCGACCAATACACCTACCGACACACCTTCGGATACCCCGACCTACAGTTTCACACCGACCTCTACATCCACCGATACTCCCTCTAACACGCCCACCGACACCCCGACCAACAGCTTCACCCCTACCTTGACCGCCACCAATAGCCCCACGAACACGGCTTCCAACAGTCCGACCAACACTCCCACCAATACCCCGACGCTCTCCATTACCAGCAGTTTCACGAACACACCCACCAAGACCTTCACTAACACCCCAACGCTTTCCATCACCAGCAGTTTCACGAACACGCCAACCCTGACCTTCACCAACACCCCGACGCTTTCCATCACCAGCAGCTTCACGAAAACCGCCACGAACAGCCCCACCAAGACCCCGACGTTGACCATGACCAATAGTGCCACCAATTCCCCCTCCTATACGCCGACCAACACCAACAGCGCCACCAAGACGGCCACGAACTCGCCAACGAACACACCCACTACTACTATGACCAAGACGGCTACGAACACGGCCAGCAATTCGCCGACCAAGACACCCACCAAGGGCTCACCCACGAACACCCCGACCAGGACCGCCACCAACAGCCCGACCAAAACCCCGACGAACTCGGCCACCAATACACCTACCAAGACTTTCACCAAGGGTTCGCCCACCAACACACCCACCAAGACGCCAACCAAGACCAACACGCCCAGCCCCACGACCACCAGCCTCTGCAACGGGGTAGCGGCCTGGTCTCCCAATTCAGTGGCCTACAGCATTGGCAACAAGGTCCTTTACTCCGTGTCCGGGACAAATCATCTCTATAAGTGCATACAGGCCCATACGTCCCAAGCCGCTTGGAATCCGCCTGCCGCCACTTCGCTTTGGCAGGACCTAGGCTCTTGCGCCACTATGGACGCCAAGCCCCTGAACGTCGCGGGCTTGGAAGGCGTGGTTGTTGACCCCCCGACTCCCACTCCCGGACGGCTTTCGGCAACGGGCGCTTTGATCCTGTCCGCCCAAGCCGCCCCGAACCTATCGCGCGACGGGGAAGCGGTCCATTTCAGGGTGGAACTGAGGAACAATGCCCAGGTCCGGCTGTTCCTTTACAGTGTGATGGGGGAAACGGTTTACAGCGCCGAATGGGAAGGAAACTCGGGTCTTTCGGAAAAGGCTTGGGACCTGCGTAATTCCGCTGGCAGCCAAGTGGCCAGCGGGCTTTATGTCTATGTCCTCCAAGCCGTGGACGGCGCCACGACCGAGACCTTTACCGGCAAGCTGGCTATCCTCAAGTAAGCCTTACCCCTGGTCAAAAATCCTTCATTTTTTCGAAAAAACAGGCCCGTAAGTTGGCGGCCTTTCCTTTCCCCGGTGTAAAATATCCACCACGCTTTCTCGTCCCGCTTTGGGGCGCTTGATCCCTTTTAAAGTAAAGCTGGTGTGGATGCCCTTCCGATCCTTAAAAACCCTTCTTCGATTTTCCGCGGCCCTGTTCCTATTGTCCGGTCCCGCTTCCGCTTTCACTAATGGCGAAGCCGCCGACCTAGTCTTGGGCTACAAGACTTTCACCAACCGCGGTACTAACCTTTCCGATGCCTTGGCCGACACAATGGATGGTCCCAAGCAGTTGTTCAGTGATGGGACCCATTTGTTCGTGGCCGACACCGCTAACAATCGGGTGCTCATTTACAACAGCATTCCTTCCAGTTTGAACACCCCGGCTGACGTGGTGCTTGGACAATGCGATGCCAACACTGGGGAAGGGGCCAACCAGGGACTGGGGACGAACACCACCCTCACCGCCAATTATCTCAACGGACCTCAGGGTGTTTTTTACGACGGGACCCATCTTTTCATCGCCGACACCGGCAACAACCGAGTGCTTATCTACAACAGCCTTCCCTCTAGTAGCAATACCCCGGCCGACGTGGAAATTGGCCAGGTGGATTTCACGGGGGGAAAATCCAATCGGACCGGCGGTCTTCCCAGCGCCTCGGGCTTGCAAGCGCCTACGGGAGTTTGGTCCGATGGAACCCGTCTTTACGTCGCTGATTCTTTGAACCACAGGGTGCTCATTTACAACACCATCCCCAGCGGCAACAGCGCGTCAGCCAACTTCGAATTGGGACAGGCAACCATGAACACGCGCACATTTCCCTCCCCGCCATCGGCCAAATCCATGAACACCCCGAAGGCCGTCTGGTCTAACGGCACGACTATCTTGGTGGCCGATTCGGCCAATAACCGGGTGCTGGTCTTCAACAGTATCCCCGCCGCCAACCAGCCACTTGCCGATGAGGTTCTGGGACAACCGGACATGATCTCCAAGGGTATCAACCAGGGAACCACCCCTTCCAATCTGACCCTGGACGGGCCGTCCGCGGTCGCCGCCAGCGGCACGACCATCTTCGTGACCGATACGACCAACAATCGGGTGCTGGTCTACAACGGTTTTCCCACGGGGAATGACCCAGCCGCGAGTGTTGTCATCGGCCAACCGGACATGGCCACGACCACGGTCAACACGGGCGGGGTAGGGTCCGCCAGCCTGAACGCCCCTTCGGGGGCCGCCTGCGACGGCACCCGCGTTTTCGTGGGGGATACCTCGAACAACCGGGTTTTGGCTTTCAATTCGATCCCTTCCTCCAACGGCGCTTCCGCCGACCTGCCTTTGGGCCAAGCCGACATGTTCAGTTCCACGGTCAATCGGGACGGGGGCACCACGGCCAATAATCTCAATGTGCCCGTGGCGGGCAGTTACGACGGCAGCCATCTTTTCCTGTCCGACCTGAGTCATTTCAGGGTCCTCATCTACAACAGCATCCCTTCCAGTAATTTTCAGGCGGCTGACGTCGAATTGGGACAGGCCAATATGGTGACGGTC
>CAZLND010000241.1:0-4410 GCA_964560635.1 uncultured bacterium
GATGGTCCTGTTGTCCAGGGCCACCAGGTCGTCGAAGACGAACATGAGGCGTTTGACCTGTTCGGCCAATTCGGGGTTGGACTCGTCCAACTTCTCCATGATGGCCTTTTCCGTGGAGCGGTCGGCCCGGTTGAGGACTTCGGCCAAGGCGCGTACGCCGCCAGCGGCCGTGAATTCTTGGGTGAAGATCGAGGAGATACGACGCTCCAAGACCCGTTCGATCTCCATGACCACATCGGGTGCGGCGCGGTCCAGGATGGCGATACGGGTAGCCACATCGACCTGCACATCGCCCGGAAGGGCGCCCAGGATGGTGGCCGCGTGATCCGGGGTCAAATGGGCCAGGATCAAAGCGATGGTCTGGGGATGCTCGGCTTGGATGAAATTCAGCAATTGGTGCGGATCCGTGCGCTTGATGTAATCGAACGGCGTCATCTGCAGGGAGCCCTGGAGGCGATTGATGATCTCCATGGCCTTGTTGGCGCCCAAGGCCTTTTCCAGGATCTCATGAGCATATTCGACGCCGCCCTGGGAGATATACTCCTGGGCCGCGGCGATGTTCAGGACTTCTTGAAGAACGGAGTCCTTTTCCTCGGGAGTGATCTTCCTAAGGTTGGCGATCTGCAGGGTGACCTGCTCGACCGTCTCCTCTTTTAAATGCTGGTAGATCTTGGCAGCAAGTTCCGGCCCCAAAGTGATGAGGAGCGCGGCAGCCTTTTGCTCGCCGGTTAACGCAGCTTTCTTTTTAGTTTCCGCCATGAAGATTACTCCTCAGAGAGCCATTTCTTGATGATTTGAGCGATATTCTCGGGATTCTGATTGGCCATATCGAACACTTCTTTACGGACCGCTTCACGCTTCTTGGCCTCGCGGGCCGACTCGGCACGCGCCAAGTCTTCCGCCGTCATTTCGGTGGTGATGATATCCTCCACCTGCGGGACCATCGCGGGCTCTTCCTCCATCTCATCAACCGTCTCGACGTACTGCTTTTCCTTCCGGGGCTTCAGGAGAGACCTCAAGAACAGCAAAACCCCAAAGGCCATCAAGACCAGCAAGCCTATTTTCCCCAACGTCATGATGAAAGTTTGTTGATTGTCCACCTGGGCCTCCTTGTCCCGCTTCAAAGCTTCCGTGTTCACAAAGGGCATGTTTTCCACGTCAACTTGATCGCCCCGGTTCAAATCCAACCCAGCGCCGGCAATGACCACTTGTTTGATGGCGGCCGCCTGCTGGGGTTGAAGATTGTCAACGAACACGCCCACGGAGATACGCTTGGGTGAGCCGGGCGCGACAACGTTATGTTGTACTTTGCGGTTGATCTCATAATTGGTGATGTTCTCTTCTTTTGAGTACTGGGAATTGGCTCCCGCCACCGCTTGATAACCGGGGATGTTCGAATCCGTTCCAGGGACCCCGCCCACAATGGTCGAAGGGAACCCGCCGTCGCCGACATATTGTTCTTTCTTGGTCTGCGCAGAACGGGCTATACCCTGCCCATCCACCACCGGCTCAAAGGTCTCGGAGTCGTTCTCGGTCTTGTCGAAATTGAGTTCGGCCGAAACGGACACGGCGAAATGCCTGTTTCCTTCAAGAACCTTAGTGAGGACGGTATTGATCTTCCGTTCCAAGTCTTTCTCATAACTTTGCTGGACCTCCATCTGGTGCAAGGTCAACTTAGCTTGCTGGGTGAGAATGGTCCCATTGGGGCTGTTCGGGTCGTTGTCCTGTTGTTCCTCTTGGATGAAAGCCGAAAGGATGTTGCCCTTGCTGTCGATCACATTGACATTCTCGGGTTTGAGACCTTCCACGCTGGCAGAAACCAAGTGGACGATGCCACGGACCTGTTCCCTTTTCAACTGGACGTCCGGCTTCAATTCCAGGACCACCGAGGCGGTCGTCGGTTTTTCCTTTTCAGTGAAAAGCTCCGGCTCGGGCATGACCACGTTCACCCGGGCGCTTTGGACCTGTTGAAGGCTGGAGATCGTTCGGGACAATTCGGTCTCGATGGCACGCTTGTAATTGACCTTTTGGGTGAAATCGGTGGAACCCCATTTCGGCTGGTCGAAGATCTCGTATCCAACCCCAGTGCCTCGGGGCAACCCTTGGCCCGCTAGGGTCAACCGGGTGTCATAGACCTTATCGGAGGGGACCATGATCATCATCAGGTTGTCCCGGCTTTCCAACTTATAAGGGACATTCTCTTTCTTCAGCTCAGCCGTGACCTCGCTGGCGTCCTTCTGCTCCAAACGGGAAAAAAGGACCTCATAACGGGCCCGAGAGGATGTCGTGATGAAGGCCAAAAGCCCTATGAAAAGGGCCGCAGGGATGGCCACGATCAGGATCTTTTGGATCCGATTGAGCCTTGCCCAAACATCCTTGAACTGCTGGATCAGTTGTTGGAAGAAGTTGTTCAAGCTTTCCTCGTAATATTTAGTTTCGAACGACTAAGCCACTCAACCGACCACTACACCTGCATCTGAATGACCGACTGATAGGCGTCCAAAGCCTTGTTCCTGATCTGAATGGCGTACTGAAGCGTCATTTCGGCTTTTTCCATGGAAATGATGATGTCATGCAGATTCTCCTCACCGCCCGTGGCGATGTTCTTGATGGCCTCGTTGGCGCCCGCTTGGCTCACGTTAGGTCCGTCAGGGCCTTTTTCAGAAGATCCTTGAAATTAGCCGGGGATACCTCGGCCATATTCTGTGTAGCTTCCGTCAGTATCGGCGCGATCGGTTGAACAAACCCTTGGGTCATGGAAACGGGCATTTGGATCGGTTGAATTTCCATCACTCACCTTCAATCGTTTTTCGGAACCCTACTTTAAGATCACTTCCCGATGCTTAACGCCTGCATAGCCATGGATTTCGTGGCGTTAAAAGCCGTGATATTGGCCTCGTAAGCCCTGGTGGCCGAGATCATATCGACCATTTCATTGACTTCATTGACGTTCGGATAAGCCACATAACCTTCGGCGTTCGCGTCCGGATGACCGGGGTCATAGACCATCTTCGGCGAGGAGGGGTCCTTCTGGATCGAAGTAACACGCACACCCACCGGCAACCCTTCCGGGGTCATCATCGCCATCAAGGGAGCGAATGTCGGAGCGGGATCGAAACGGGGAGCGAAAACGACCCTTTGACGGATATAGGGCCCGCCTTCCAGTGTGCGGGTGGTATTGGCATTGGCGATGTTGTTCGAAATGACGTCCATGCGAAGGCGCTCAGCGGTCAAAGCCGAGGCGGAGATGGCAAAGGGTGTGAAGATGCCGGAGAGAGCTCCCATTTATTATTGCCTCCCTTCAGATATCGCGTGGCGGATGTTAGCGATATAGCGGCTCGTCACGTCCGCGAGGCCGTTAAAAAGAAGGTTGTTCTCGGCGAGGATGCCCGATTCCATTTCCAGGTCCACATTGTTCCCATCATTGCGCCCGATCGTCTCGCGGATGGTTTGGATATCCGGCTTGAAATTATCCAGGGAGACTTTTTGCGCGATCGGCATATGCATGGGCTGGGTCCGCCAAAGGTCCGAAGGCTGATTGATGTCGAGAGCGGCCTTGAGCTTGTCTTGGAAAGAAACGATGGACCGTTTGAATTGGGGCGTGTCGATGTTAGCCAAGTTATTGGCGACGACCTCGTGCTGAACAGCGAGCGAGTCGAGGGCCTTTTGAAGGATCATCATGGGATCAACAGAGGTAACAGGGTTTACCACTCTTAAAACTCCTATGAATGACAGTTCCATCCATCGTTTTCTTCGAACGAAAAAAACGTTACACAACAGAAACTTCGGCTCGATGAAAAGAAGCAAAAGACTGAAAAAAATTTTAGTCAGCGGGGAAAAATTAGTGTCATTATGACAAAGCTTTCATCTCTGTCAACAAATAACCTCCCCAAAAACCCTATTTTTTCAGGACTTTACGCCCCTCCTCTCATTTAAAAACTTGACACAACTTTCCATCTTAAAAATGATCATCACCGATGATGGGCGCCGACCAATTTCAGCTTGTCATTTTTTTCTCGCGCGAGTAGGACCTTGATCCCACGCAAATTGATCCCTTGTTCGGAGAAATTAGCTATTCTTTTACAGAGAAGGAGGTCTTTTTCGTTGTAAATACGGGTGCGATTACGGCCAATGCGGGAGATCTTCAGTAAACCGAGGCGTTCCCAGTTGCGGAGAGTCTGCTCATGAACACCGAGCTTTGTCGCGATTTCTCTTATAGTCAGTATCATTCCCAACCCTTCGAGGAGGTTGATAACACCCCACTAAGCCCAGTGACAGTGTCATTGTAAGGGGGCAAGAGGGATTGGGAAGAAAAGAAGACTAAAACTAAATTTGGTTTTCGATTTTAGGAGCGGCGCCACATTTTTTGGTAGTCACGAACCAGCCCCCACAATATATAGGGCCCAAGCT
>CAZLND010000242.1:0-4403 GCA_964560635.1 uncultured bacterium
AAACCTGGGGAAGATTTGATTTTGGTTATTGTGGACAAGTTAACGGGTTGTGGAAGGACGGTCCCATTTTCATACGGGTCAAAGACTAATGAGATAATTTTTCCTAATTTTAATAGTGAAGTTGAGTTCAAGACGGTTAATAAGAAAATTGAGATACAGGGATACGCGGGAGGCCGGGAAGAGATCGACTTGTTCAACAAAATTATGGGGTCCAAACACCGTACCTACAATTTGAACTCCACCGTCACTTCACAGGTAACGGTTAAGCCGCTTAGTAAAGATCGAGATCCTTCCACGGTAGAAATCCTCGAATGGCTGGTCAAAAATTATAATATTTATAATTTTTCGAACAGGATAGACGATAAAGTCAAAATTTATAAACATGTTGATAAAAAGGGGAATGCCTGCTTTTTGTTTTACAATCTGCGGACATTCACCGGTCCTGGTAATAGGCCGACTACAGCAGGGACCTTTTTTTATGTTGAGAAACCGGAACAAAAAATGTTCCGCCATGTTTTAAACAAAATTAAATTGAACATAAATGCCGATGATAATTCTTTTGAAATTGAAAAGTTCACAGATAGTGGGCCTGAGGAAATTATTCCGAACGAAGAGGTTTTAGAAGGATTAATAAAAGAAACCTTCAGCGATAAATCTTACAATTTTCGGATTAAAAAGACTTTTTCTGTAAAAGCTACGGTTACTAAAGAGCTTTAAAATTCTTAAAGAGTCTCGGGGTTTTTTCTGAAATTCAACTGAGCTTGTCCATGGCGGGGAACTAAGGACAAATTCCTTGATTTGAGGCCAGCCTTGATCCCATTTATCCCATGCATCTGTGGCTAAATTGGTTTTTTGATGGGTTTTAATTTTCCTTCGGGGTTGCATCTGTACTCTATTTCCGGCAACCTGACAAAGCATGAAGTCCAAATTTTCCCTGTTAATTCTCTTTTTGCTTCTTATCTTCGGTTTGGGGTGGCTTGTGGAATCCAAGAACCAAAAATCCTTCCAACATACCAACCGGCTCATCCATGAGAAGAGCCCCTACCTGCTCCAGCACGCCCACAATCCGGTGGATTGGTATCCCTGGGGCGAGGAGGCTTTCGAGAAGGCCAAAAAAGAGAATAAGCCCCTTTTCCTTTCCATTGGTTATTCCACCTGCCACTGGTGCCACGTCATGGAGCGTGAAAGTTTCGAGAACGAGACCATCGCCAAGCTCATGAACGAGAATTTCGTCTGCGTCAAGGTGGACCGGGAAGAGCGGCCCGACGTGGACCAGATCTATATGAACGCGGTCATGGCCTTGACGGGCCAGGGCGGTTGGCCCCTGAACCTTTTCCTGACGCCCGACCTGAAGCCCTTTTTCGGCGGCACCTATTTCGCCCCGGACGCCCGTTATGGACGGCCAGGCTTTCCCACGGTCCTCAACGACATCGCCCGGGTCTGGAAGACCCAGCCCGACCAGGTCGAAAAGGCGGGAAGCCATCTGGCCTCGGCTCTGGCCCAGGCCGAAAGTTCCACCGCGGGAGGCCCCCTGAACGAGGGGGTGCTCATCGCCACCAAACGCCAAAGCGAGCAGGCCTTCGACCTTGAGGAGGGCGGCTTCCGGAGCGCGCCCAAGTTCCCGCCTTCCATGCTGCTGGGATTCCTCTTGCGATATCACCAGAAAACCCAGGACCCCACCATCCTTCCCCTGGTGGAAGTGACCCTCGACAAAATGGCCCAAGGCGGGATCTACGACCAAGTGGGCGGGGGCTTCGCCCGCTATTCCACGGACAATGAATGGCTGGTACCGCATTTCGAGAAGATGCTTTACGACAACGCGCTCTTGTCCCGCGCTTATTTGGAAGCCTATCAGGTGACGGGCAAGGAGGAATACGCGCGCGTGGCCCGTGAAATTTTCACTTACTTGAAGCGGGACATGACGGACAAGGAAGGCGGCTTCTATAGCGCTGAGGACGCGGACAGCGAGGGCGAAGAAGGGAAGTTCTACGTCTGGACACCGGACGAGCTCAAGGCGGTCTTGGGGGAAGGGGACGCCCATCTGCTCGGACAGCTCTATGGGGCGACCGAGCACGGCAATTTCGAGCATGGACAGAACATCCTCCACCTCAAAGCCGACCTGCCCACCTCCCTTTCGGCCCTCGGCAAGGACGTGAAATGGTGGGAAGGGGTTCGGGAAAAGGTACTAAAAGCCCGCGCCAAGCGGATCCGGCCCCACTTGGACGACAAGGTCCTGACGGCTTGGAACAGCTTGATGATCTCCTCCTTGGCCTATGGTTACCAGGTCCTGGGCGACCCCGAGTATTTGAAGGCGGCCCAAAAGGCCTCAGCTTTCATTTCGAATAAGTTGTTCAAGAACGGGCGGTTGTTGGCTTCTTATCGGCAAGGTCCCTCGAACATTCAGGCCTATATCGACGATTACGCTTTCTTCCAACAGGCCCAACTGGACCTCTATGAAAGCACCTTCGATGTGGCTTACCTCCAGAAAGCCATCGAGCTGGAAAAGGACATGACGAGGCTTTTCTGGGACGAGAAGAATGGGGCCTTTTTCTTCAATGGAAGTGACCAAAAGGACGCCCATCGTTTGTTGAAGCGCACCAAGGAAGCCTATGACGGGGTCATCCCCTCGGGGAACTCGGTGGCGGCCTTGAGCTATTATCGTTTGGGCGAGTTCACCGGCCGCAAGGAATACCGCGACCGGGCCGACGATATCCTCAAATGTTTCTCCGGCATCCTAACCAAGGGGGGAACCAATTTCCCCATGATGCTTCAGGCCTTCCAATTTGACTTTTATGGTCCGGCGGAGGTTTTGGTGGCGGGCCTGCGCGCGGGGTCTGAGAAGATGTTGAAGGTCCTGTGGAAAAGTTACCTGCCGGGTAAGGTCCTAGTGTTCGCCGAGGATGATCAGATCAAGGACTTGACCAGCCTCATCCCCTGGGTCGAGGGACGGGCCAGCCAAGGCGGCAAGCCCACGGTTTATGTTTGCCGTAACTACCAATGCCAACTGCCCACCACGGACCCACCAAAGGCCCTTGAATTGTTAAAAGGCCGTTGAAAATCCACTATTCCAGGTTTTCCTAAAACCAAAGGTAAATTCAGGATGTTCGGATGAAAACTCATTTATAATCGTTCCCGCTTTTCAATTTCTCGAGGAGGAACCATCATGAAAAAGATCTGGATCGCTGGTGTGAGCGCTGTTCTGGTAACCGGTTTTGTCATGGCCGGACCCTTAAAGGGCCATCCGAATTTGAAGAAGGCGCATAACAAGATCAAAGAGGCCTACGTTGCCATCATGGCCGCCCAAAAGGCCAATGAGTATGACTTGGGCGGGCACGCTGCCAAAGCGGAAGCGCTTTTGGCCCAAGCCGAAAAAGAGATCGCTCAAGCCGCTGAAGTTTCCAACGCCCATAAGTAATATCCGTTCTTTTGAGATGAAGGGGCGGGGAAACCCGCCCCTTTTTCTTTTTGATGAAATCCAGATCCGAGGTGAAACGATGCGTAGTCCGAGCTTGAAGGTCCTAATGTGGACATGCCTGACCCTTTCGATAACGGCGGCTTGGGCGGAGGACGCGGTCAAGCCTGATGCGGACGGTAATAGTCCGGCCGCCGCCGCGACACCCACGAGCGAATGGAAAAAACAGATCGTCGCCAGCATGAACTTGAACCAGGCCGCCTTCAATAGCTGGGCCCAAGGCGGAACCGACATGGTTTCTTGGGCGGCGGCTTTGAACGCCCGGTTCGAACAAGATAATAGTGGGATCAATTGGCTCAATACGCTCAAGTTGCAATATGGACTGACCTACCTGGCCAACCAGGGAACCCAGATCTCGGCCGATACGATCGACCTGGAAAGCGTCTATTCCTGGAAGACCTGGCCGAAGATCAACCCCTACCTTTCTTTCTCGGCCCAAAGCCAGTTCGGTCCCGGCTACAACTATTCGGTCAGCCCGGCGGTCGAGATCTCCAATTTCATGGACCCGGGTTATTTCACCGAAAGCGCCGGTTTGAAATACGTTCCCGACACGGTCTTCAATACCCGGTTGGGTTTGGGTTTGAAAGAGACATTGGCCAACCAGTTCCAAGTGCCTTACACAGTGGACCCCAATACGAGCCAAGCCCAAAGCCTATTGATCCAGTTGGGTTTAAGCTGGGTCTCGGAACTCAACGTGAAACTGCTCAAGGAAACCAGCTTTGATTCCAAGCTCGACACCTTTTGGCCCGGTGGCTCCCTGGACCATACGGTGGTGGAATGGGACAACCTTTTGAGCGTCAACCTGAACAAGATCATCAGCTTGAACGTGGAAAATGACTACCGCTATGACTCGAAGATCTATAACGGTCTGCAGATCAAGGAAACCCTGGGATTGGGTTTCGCTTATTCGCTTTTATAAATCATCAGATTT
>CAZLND010000243.1:0-2193 GCA_964560635.1 uncultured bacterium
TACCCGATAACCCGTCCGGATGACAGGCGAGAAATTCCCAACTACTAGGATCTGCTTTCCCGTCGCGGGGGACTTGCGGAGAAAAGCCACCGTATTGTCATCCGCGTTGCTGGAGTCCACCCATTGGAACCCGGAGGGGTCCACATCCGCTTCCCAAAGGGCCGGTTGGTCTTTGTAGAGGTGATTCAGGTCACGGACCAGGTCCTGCATCCGATAATGGTCGGCCCATTGGGTCAAATGCCAGTCGAGACTTTGGTTATGGTTCCATTCCGAAAATTGGGCGAACTCCGAACCCATGAAAAGGAGTTTCTTGCCCGGATGGGCCCACATGTAACCGAAGAGGGCCCGCAGGTTCGCGAATTTCTGCCAGCGGTCCCCCGGCATCTTGTCGATGAGCGAACCCTTTCCGTGGACCACTTCGTCATGGGAAATAGGGAGAATGAAATTCTCGCTCCAGGCGTAAAGGAACCCGAAGGTCAGGTTATTGTGGTTATATCGGCGATAAACGGAGTCTCGACTGAAGTAAAAAAGCGTGTCGTGCATCCACCCCATGTTCCATTTGAACCCGAATCCTAAGCCCCCGGTATAAGTCGGCCGGGAAACCCCCGGCCAGGCCGTGGATTCCTCGGCGATCATCAACACTCCGGGATGCTGGGCATAAACAACCTCATTGAGTTGTTTCAGGAAAGAGATGGCTTCGAGATTCTCGTTGCCTCCGAAGGCGTTGGGCACCCATTCCCCTTCTTTCCGACTGTAATCCAGGTACAACATGGAGGCCACCGCGTCGAGCCTCAGGCCGTCGACGTGGTATTCGGAGAGCCAGTAAAGCGCGTTGGACAATAGGAAATTACGGACCTCATTCCTGCCGAAATTGAAAACATAGGTTCCCCAATCGGGATGCTCGCCTTGTTTGGGATCCAGATGTTCATAGAGAGCCGTGCCGTCGAAACGGCCGAGGGCGAACTCATCCTTTGGAAAATGGGCCGGCACCCAATCCAAGAGCACCCCGATCCCCCGCTGGTGAAGGGTGTCTACCAAGAATTTGAAATCATCCGGACTGCCAAAACGGGCGGTCGGGGCGAAATAAGCGGAGACCTGGTAGCCCCAAGAACCTCCAAAAGGGTGTTCCATGACCGGCATGAACTCCACATGGGTAAATCCCATCTCTTCGCAATAGTCGGCCAGTTGGTGCGCCATCTCCCGATAGGTCAGGGGACGGTCCCCCTCCTCGGGCACTTTTCGCCAAGACTCCAAGTGTATTTCGTAGATGGAAAGGGGCTTCTTTAACGCGTCCCCTTTTCCCCTTTGGGCCATCCAATCTTTGTCTTTGAACTGGTAAAGGGACTGGTGCACTACCGAGGCGGTCAGCGGCGGTTTTTCGGTGGCGAAGGCATAGGGGTCCGCTTTCAAAAGACGGTGCCCAGCCGGGGTCCTGATCTCGTATTTATATTTCGCCCCGGGACCCAACTCCGGTATGAATATTTCCCAAATACCGGACGAACCCATCGTTCTCATTTGATGGAGACGGCCGTCCCAGCCGTTGAAATCCCCCACAACGCTCACACCGGCGGCCGAAGGCGCCCACACCACGAAGGCCACCCCTGTCACTCCCTGGTGTTCCATGACATGAGCCCCCATCTTTTCGTGGAGCTTTTGATGGTTCCCCTCGCCCAACAAATAAAGGTCCATATCCCCCAAGGTCGGCCAGAAGGAGTAGGGGTCCCAATATTGGAAAGTCTTCCCGCTCTCATAGGTCACCTCGACCCGGTAGGGCCCCTTGGCGGTGGGATCTTCACTGGTAGCTTCAAACAAACCCGACCCAGAGCTGGAATGGGCCTTGAGGGCGGGGCCTCCGGCCTTTGGGAAGACCGACACCGCGATCGCCTCAGGGCGGAAGATCCGTGTGAGGATAGCTTCTTTGGAAGCATGCGCTCCCAAGAAGGTATGCGGATCCCGGTGGCAGCAACCCTTTAACCGGTCCAGGTCGGCCGAGGGGCTGTGTGAAATTGCTGTCGGTTGTTTCTTTTTGGAGGTCATAGTTTCCTATCACTTATTTCGAACCAAAAGCCAGCGCCAAGACTCCAAGACGCCAAGGAAACCAAATCTTTGGACAACGATGAAACCGATAACAACCGATAGCGACCGATAACTACGCCTGTTCCAAAACTTCAAGACCTATCGGCCTTTATCGGT
>CAZLND010000243.1:2293-4402 GCA_964560635.1 uncultured bacterium
ATCGGCCTTTATCGGTCGTATCGTCGTTAAACATTCCTTTCAGGCTTCACCCGGCTTCGACTTCATCCGAACGAATGAGCCTTTTCGCCTTACGGTTCTTATCGACCAATAGATCGGTGCGTAAATCCAGCTGGTCGGACAACTCGGTCATTTTCTCGAAATCCACGGACGTTTCGGAGGCGGCAAAAACAGCCTCTTGGGCCAGGTAAAGATTGGCGTCCAACCCCAGCTTCTTGGTCAATTGGACGACCGCCATGGCCGACCGGATGTTCTCATCGGTAGGTTTATCCACGGCCATCTCCACGATCTCGGTGATAAGGTTCCGAAAGGTATGCTCGGCCACGAATCGGTCGATCTTATAACCGTGCTGGGTCACCTCATCGGCCAGGGAAATGAGGTTGCGGTAGGCTTCCGGGTCCTTGAACCATTCTTTCTTTTGGATCTCTTCCTCGAACAATTTACCGAAAGTGAACTCAGCCGCGGCCTTGATCTCACTGGGAAGCTCGAAACCAACGGACTGGAGCATTTCCAGGTTGCGGCGGTTGTCCTCGTAAAGGCGGACATATTGCTCGGAGAAGCGGTCCACCAAGTTGCCGAACACTTCCTGGAAGATCTTTTGGCGGCTCTCGGGCAGGAGTTGTTCCACGCCGAATTCCTCAGGACCGAACTCATCCAACATGGCTCGCAGGAGCTTGGTCAGGGAAACCACGTAGAATTGTTCCCAAAGATGTTTCGCCGACTTCTCAAAATTCTCCTGGCGTAAATAGGGCCGGACCGCCCCGTAAAAATCGATGCCTCCCAAATGAAGCCCCGCGAAAGCGTAGCGGAAGACTTGGCGGGTCATGGCCTCCCGAAGGGAAACATGGCCGGTCATAAGGGTGAATCGACCGTGTTCTTCCTTTCGACAGTCACCCATTTCATAAAGGTAACCGCCCGCTTCCCCCTTATCGGGAACATTGTTCACCAGCGAGGAAATGGACAAATGGGCGACCACCCCTTGGGGCGTGACACGTGTGGGCTCGGCAAAACGGCGGTAAACCTCGGCCCCGTTCCCGTATTCGGGGATATTGCTTTGGGCCTCGGCGAGGATGTCCAAGAAAGCCTTTTCGGGAGAGGAATAGCCCATGGTCTCCAAAAGATCGAAGATGCGCGCCGCGTATTTCAAGACCTGGACCGTCTCAATGCCGGAGATCTCATTGAAGAACCAGCCGCAACTGGTGTACATGAGCATGGCGTTGCGTTGGACTTCCAACTGAGTGAGGGCCCTGACCTGTTCCATTTCGGAAAGCGGCCGGCCCGCTTGCTTCTCAAGGAAGTCGGACCGGGAGGCCCGGGGATTGAGGATGAGCTCAATATAGTCGTTGCGGGTGGCCCAAGGGTCGATGAAGAGTTTTCCCCGTTCCTCCTCGAAATAACCAATGACGGTGTCCCGAAGGAGGTCAAAGGCTTTACGGAGAGGTTGGCGCCAGGCCTGGTTCCATCCTTCCCGGCCGCCCGTGTGGCATCCGCAATCCCTCCACCAACGACCCACGCCGTGAGCGCAGCTCCAAGCCGTGCCATTGCCATCGGGTCCCGGTTTGACGGCCACTTCCCAAGTGGGCGGATGTTTTTCCAAATAGGCGCCATAATTGGTCACCCAATAACCGCCGTGATCGGCTTCCACCTCCAAGGCGTAAGCTAGGCTCCGGTCCCCGAACTTGGTGTGATGGCCATAGGACTCACCATCGGTGGCGGTCTGAACGATCCGGTTTTCCCCGTGGCCTGAACGGCCAATACGATCGATAAGGGCCTGGCTTGAAATAAGGGCCCCCTCAAAGGCGATCCCCCGGGCGATACCCTTGTCATAAAAGAAGATATCAATGAACCTTCCCGAACCATCCTTATGGAAATAACGATAGGGCATACCGGGGTCGATACGGCCATCGGACACATCGGTCCAATCCCCGCCAGCCATCGGGCGAACCCTTTCCGCCTGCTCGGGGGAAAGGATGAGATATTTCAATTTTTCGTCGATAAGGGTCCCAAGGGTGGCGTCATTGCAGGCGGTCTCAGGCAGACAGAGGGATTCGGGGTCGCGGCCGAAACGGTGTTTGAAATCGGAGATGCCCC
>CAZLND010000244.1:0-4364 GCA_964560635.1 uncultured bacterium
CAATGTTGACCCTGTGAAAGAATCCTTGTTCTAGAAGGTCGCATTTTTCCAAAGGCCCGCCATAGATCATGACCCCTTCCTGTACATAGGTCACTATGACCATAGGTTGGTGATTGTGGAGCGTTAGCTCTGTTCCTGGGGAAAGCAAGTCTTCGTTGAGGATCTTAAGTCTGTCGAAGCCATTTTGCAGGGAGTCACTTTCATTTTCCCAGTCGAAAGTCCTCCAAGCGGTTTGGTTCTTTGTTTTTATCTGAAGTCGTTGTTCGGATTTTCGCAGGATGATCATTTTTCACTTCCCTAGGGATTTTATTGTGTTGAAATGGGGTGCCAGGTCAGCTGCCCCAAATAGGGGTTGGAAGCTCGGGTTAAGTAACCGAGGGACATCTCCGAGGCCCGGGATCGGGAGCCGGAAAACCACTTGGTAACAATTGTTATACTCTCTTAAAAATGAGTCAGGGATGTTCAAAGTCATACAATTCATTCATGGGCCCAAACGGGTCGATTTATCAAAATGAGAGCGGAGAAGTGGTGGAATGAAGAAGGAATTGAAGGAATGCATTATCTAATTCGTGGAGGCTGTATGAATCGGGGTAAGGTTTATCTAGTCGGCGCGGGACCGGGGGACCCCGGTCTCTTGACCCTTCGGGCCAAGGAAGTCCTCTCCAAGGCCGACGTGGTGCTATATGACGCCCTTATCCATCCCCGAATCCTGGGCTTTATCCCGCCCAAGGCCAAGAAAATTTTCCGGGGCCATCGCACTAAAAAAGGGGCTCTGAGCCAGGAACATATCAATAAGCTCCTAGTCAAACTTGGCAAGCAGGGAAAGACCGTTGTGCGTCTCAAGGGGGGTGACCCCTTTGTGTTTGGCCGGGGAGCCGAGGAAGCTTTGGAACTGGTAAAGAACCGGATCCCCTTTGAAATTGTGCCAGGTGTCTCCGCCGCCGTGGCGGTGCCTGCCTATGCGGGTATTCCGGTCACCCACCGTTCGATGAATTCCTCTTTCACGGTCGTCACCGGTCATGAGGATCCTACCAAAACCAACGCCCAGATCGATTGGCGAGCCCTAGCCGAGAACAACGGGACCCTGGTCTTTCTCATGGGACTCCACAACCTTTCCCAAGTTTGTGAAAGGCTTATCCTCGAGGGGAAATCCTCGACTACACCCGCCGCTGTTATCCAGTGGGGAACCACCGACCGCCAGAAGGCGGTTCGAGGCAACCTCCTCAATATTGCTGAACGGGTCCAAAAAGAAGGGCTACTTCCTCCTGCCACAGTGGTGGTGGGTCCGGTGGTGGAACTGATGGACCAATTGGAGTGGTACAAGAAGGGGCCGCTTTCGGGCCTGCGTATACTGGTTACCCGTGGTCGGGCGCAAGTGCACCACCTGTCCGATGCCCTGGCCGAAATGGGCGCTGAAGTTGTCGAAATACCAACTATTGAGATCGTGCCTATTCCCCTGAGCCGAGGGCCCTTGGCCAAATTGAGCAAAGCGGGGGACTATGACTGGATCATCTTTTCCAGCATGAACGCCGTGACCCTTTACATGAAAGCCCTAGCCCAAGTGCTCAAAGACCCTCGGGACATGCCCCGCTCCAAGATCGCCTGCGTGGGTGAAGCCACCGCCGCCGCTTTGGCGGCTTTCGGTATCCGCGCCGACCTAGTGCCAAAGGATTACAAGCAGGAAGGTCTGGTCAAGGAATTCGGCCGTTTGCCTTTGAAAGGGAAGCATATCCTTTTCGCTCGGGCCAGAGAAGGCAGGGACCTCCTCGAGACTTTCCTGAAAAAGAAAGGCGCGCAGGTCGACCAGCTGGCCCTCTATGAAAACCGTGTCCCTCCTGGCACTCGCCAAAAGTTGAAGGTTTTGTTCGAGAAGGATGGCGGTGTGGACTTATTGACCTTCGCTTCTTCCTCGGCGGTGGATCATTTCTATGGCCTTTTCTCACCCGCCCAAAGGCGCAAGCATCTCTCCAAGATCCCCGCGGCGGTGATTGGTCCGGTCACTGGTTCCTCGGCCAAGAAGTGGGGGGTAAAGACACTTATCCAACCGAAGAAATATACTGTTCCCGCCTTGGTGGACGCTGTGGCCACGTGGGCGAAAAGACGGGTCTAGATCAGGGCCCGAAAACCTTAATCGTGTCGTTGTCTTCGCACAGGACATCCCCAGAAGGGGTCAAACAGAAGTAATCGAGTGTGCCCAAAACCACCGCGCCGGTGTTGCCCCAATCGCAAAGGAAGGTCCCGCTGGTGGTGAACTCATGCACGCACTTGTTGGCATAATCCGAGATATAGACCACCCCGTTCCCCACGCAAATGCCACAGGAAAGAAGGCCGAACTGGCCGGGCCCGTAGCCTTTTTTCCCGAATTTGAGCTGGAAGGTTCCGGTGCTGTTGTATTTGTACACGCAATAATTATTGAAGTCGCAAGTGTAGATATTACCCGCGTTATCTACGCAAAGGCCGTCTGGATTGCTCAGGGCGGTGTCCCAGGAGCCCTGGGTGGTGAATTTCAGGAGCAGGGTGCCGGTGTTGGTGAACTTCTGGATGCATTGGTTCAGGGCATCCACCACGAGGATGTTATCGGAGGAGTCGCACACGATGCCCCGGGTGCCGTTGAATTGGCCTTGGCCCGAACCCTTGGATCCCCAACTGGTGATATAAGTTCCGCTATTGGTGAATTTTTGGACGTTTTCATTCACGTCGTCCACCGTATAGATGTTGCCGGTCGAATCCACGCAGACGCCGTTCAGATAGCTGAATTGCCCAGGCGCCGAACCTTTGGTTCCCCAGGTGTTGATGAAAGTCCCCGAATTGGAGAATTTTTGGATGCGGTTGTTGAATGTGTCCGCCACGATGATGTTGCCGCTGGGGTCCATGCAAATGCCGTTCGGGCTGTTGAGCTGCCCAGGCCCAGAGCCGGGGGAAGCGAATTGGCTTTTGTAAACCAAGGGCTGGCCCGCCCCGGGGGTGAAGGTGAGGGTCGCCGTATTGGTGGGGGTGAAAGTATAGGTCGCTGTGGGTGTGAAACTGTTGGTCGGTTTCGGGGTGGAGGTCTTGGTCGGGGTGCTCGTCGGCGTTCTGGTGGGGGTAGGCGGTAGGGGAGTAGAGGTGGGATAAGGGCTATTGGTACAACCGCTCAAAACGAGGATGGAAAAGATACCGACAAAGGGTAGGGCTAACGGTTTCTTCATAATGAACCTCCGGAAAATATCAAGCGACCAATAAAACCAACTATTCCTGACCATTCGATGGATGGCGATGCTTATATGCCTTCTAGACGGGCGATGACTTTTTTAATCCCAAATAAATCAGCGAAATCTCGGCAATATTGGAATAGTTGCCCGAATTCCCGGCTTCTTCCTAGATGATGAAAAGATTTTGTAA
The DNA here is from genome assembly GCA_964560635.1 of uncultured bacterium. Classification (GTDB taxonomy): domain Bacteria; phylum Oederibacteriota; class Muellerivitia; order Muellerivitales; family Muellerivitaceae; genus CAZLND01. The sequence goes on from CAZLND010000244.1 coordinate 3,382, forward strand.
ATCCTTAAAACCCTGACTTTGCCCTTCCGAACCGCTAAAATACCTCTCTACTAAGGGAGACAACACCATGACCTTTCCAATCCATCGTATGCGGCGCCTCAGAAAGACCCAGGCTCTTCGGAGCCTATTCCAAGAAACCCGGTTGGGCCCCTCTGATTTCATCCTGCCTCTTTTCGTCGAAGAGGGTTTGAAGAAACCCCAAGCCATTGCCTCCATGCCGGGTGTCGAGCGTCATTCCTTCTCTTCGCTGGTCAAAGAAGCCTGGGTGGCCCATGCCATGGGTATCCAAGCGGTACTCTTGTTCGGCATCCCTAAAACGAAGAATACCCAAGCTAGTGAAGCTTTCCGGTCCACTGGGGTCATCCAAAAGGCGGTTCGTCTTTTGAAGAAGGAAGTTCCGTCCCTAGCGGTCATTACCGACGTTTGCGCCTGCGAATATACCTCCCATGGTCATTGCGGCATCTTGGCAGGGAAGGACGTTGATAACGACAAGACCTTGGGCTTGCTCCAGAAGATAGCCCTGTCCCACGCAGAAGCAGGGAGCGACATGGTAGCTCCCTCCGACATGATGGATGGGCGCATCGGGGCGATCCGCAAGGCACTGGACCAGAAGGGCTTTGACAATACTCTTATCCTCAGCTACGCCGCCAAGTTCGCTACCACCTTCTATGGCCCCTTTCGGGACGCCGCCGATTCGGCGCCAGCCTTCGGAGACCGCAAGACTTACCAAATGCCCGCTTCCAATCCCCGTGAAGCCATGCGGGAAATACAACTGGATATCGAGGAAGGGGCGGATGTAGTGATGGTGAAACCTGCCCTGACCGCCTTGGATATCATCACGCGGGCCAAACAAAGGTTCCTCACGCCCCTCTGGGCCTATCACGTGTCGGGGGAGTATTCCATGGTGAAGGCCGCGGGAAAGATGGGCTGGCTGGATGAGAAGGCCGCCATGGCCGAAAGCCTTTTGGCCATCAAGCGGGCTG
>CAZLND010000245.1:0-4308 GCA_964560635.1 uncultured bacterium
TCTTCCACACCTACCAGTTCGGCGACGGATACGGCCACCGATACCCCCACGCTAACCGCTACGCCGACGCCCACGAATTCCGCTACAAACTCTCCAACGGATTCGGCCACCCTGACGCCTTCTTCCACGCCGACCCCAACCCCCACCGATACGCAGACGGTGACGCCGACAAACACGGCTACGACGACGGCTTCCAATAGCCCCACACTGACGGCCACGAACACGCCTTCGGATACGCCCAGCTCCACATCCACCGATACCCCGGCCAGTACCCCGACCGACACGCCTACGACAACTTCTAGCTTCAGCCCGACAGATACGACCACCGATACGCCAACCGCGACCCCCACGAACTCGGCCACCGACTCGCCCACACGAACCTCAACGAACAGTCCTACGAATAGCCCGACTACCACACCTACTTCCACGGCAACTTTGAGCCCCTCCAACACGCCTTCCGATACGCCCAGCTCCACGCCCACCGATACCCCGGCCACCACCCCCACGGATACGGCAACATTAACGCCTTCGAATACGCCCACGGATACGGCCACCGTTACGCCCACCTCCACGCCCTCCAACACCGCGACCGATTCCATGACACCCACGGCTAGCTATACGGCCTCCAATAGTCCGACCGTCACACCGACAAATAGCCCAACGGATAGCCCCACGGTCACGCCCACGAACAGCCCCACGAACACGGCTACCGATTCGCCGACCGCCACTATCTCCAATACACCGACCAACTCCGCTACCAAGACCCCCACGGCAACGCCGACGAATACTCCCACGGCTACGGTGACCAGCACCTCGACCGATACTTTCACACCGACGGATAGTTTCACGCCCACGAACACTTCCACTATCACCAGTACACCCACCATCACACCGACCCCCACCAACACGGTGGGCATGTCCTTGGCCCTGGGGTCCAACAAGTTCAACTGCCTGACCGACCCACCCCTGCGGGTAGATTATTGGGTGGTGGACGGTGGGGACACGAAGGTGGGCGTCTATAACGTGGCGGGGCAGGTCATTCGGGGCCTAGTCTCGGCCAATCTTCAGGTCGGGGCCTACACGACCTATTGGGACGGGAAGGATGACACAGGGTCGTCGGCCTATTCGGGGCTGTATCTGGTGGCCGTGAAGGAACCTAAACGGTTGGAGATCAAGAAAGTGCTGGTATTCCATAGATGAATTATCCAAACACCAACATCCAACGCCAAGACTCCAAGACTCCAAGTAAGGCGAGTGAGGGAGGCGATAGCCTTATTTCTGAAAACAATGATCCTCCGATGAATTACCTAAACACCGGCATCCAGCGCCAAGACTCCAAGACTCCAAGAAAGACGAGTGGGGGCGACAATGGCCCTATTCTTAAAAGCAATGATCCTGTTCTGACTTCTTATATGAACACAGGGAGTTTTGCTTTCTCTCGATTCACTTGGCGTCTTGGAGTCTTGGCGTTGGCTTTTGGTTTATCTGTCCAAGCGGTCGCGGCGCCGCTCACAACGGGTGCCGACTTCCTCTTAATGACCACGGGCGCGCGGCCCGACGGCATGGGCGGGGCCTTCAGCGCGGTGGCGGATGACATCAACACCCTTTCCTTCAACCCGGCGGGGCTGGGCAATATCCGCCTGCCCGAGGTGGGCTATGGTTATGAGAATTTCGTGGCGGGCATTAATTACAACTTTGTGGGCGCGGCCATCCCCATGGGCCCGGCGGGCGTGCTGGGCTTGGGTTATATCAATATGGGCACGACGCCTTTTAACAGCACCGTTGATCCAATAGCCACGGCCGTCACGGCCCAGGACCAGGCCCTTATCGCGGCTTGGGGCCGGTCCTTTTACGACTTTCACGTGGGCGTGGCGGCGAAGTACATCATGCGCCAGTTGGACGACGTCCAGGGCAACGGCTTCGCTTTCGACGCGGGCCTTCGTGTCCGGCCCCTGCCCAACCTCACGCTGGCGGCCAGCGCTCTCAATGTGGGACCCGGCATCCGATTGGCCGATCTGGAGCCCCTGCCTATTGTCTTGAACGGGGGCATCGCTTTCGCCCCTTGGGAAGAGCCTTCCCACACCCTCACCCTGGCGGCCAACGCGGCCTGCAACCTCACCACCAACACCCAACAGTTTGGCGTTGGATTTGAGTATTGGTACCGGGGCACGGTGGCCCTGCGGGGCGGCTACCTGGCCAATTCCCGCGACACGGAGTTTTCGGTGAACGGCGCCTCGGCCGGGGCGGGCCTGCAGTTGGGTTTCATCCAACTGGACTACGCCTTCCAACCTTTCAACAACCTGGGAGCGATCCACCGCTTCTCAGGGCTTCTACGCTGGGACGGTCCCTGGGTGGCGGGCGGAGAGCCTAACGCTCCCAAATACGTGACCGCGAGGGAAGTGAACGGCGGCATGGAAGTCCGGTGGGACAAGGCCCATGGTCCGGCGCGAGGCTACCAGGTCACCTTGGAACCCCTGGATGGCCGTCAGCCCATCACTACTTCCGAGGGTATCAATCCCATTTACCGCTTCAAGAACCTGACCCCCGACACCCTTTACCGGGTCACGGTGAAGACCATCGGCTTCGGAGGCAACCCCAGCTTCGCCTCCGAACCTTTCTATTTGCAGACCGCCCCGGTCTACCGGCCCGAATATCAAGCCAAGTCCCCCGGGGCGGACCGGTCCATCTATTCCCAGAACCTTTTCGGCCAAGTGGACGGGGTGGGTCTGCGGCTTTCCTGGACCGCGCCCCGGGGCATGGAACCCACGGGCTATTACCTCTACCGAAAGTCTCCGAGCGGAAAGGTAGTTCGGGTCACACAGGAATCCAAGACGCAGACCCGACTTTGGGTGACCGACACCTCGGGCTTGGAGGGGACGGAGTGGATCGTGACGGCCTTGGGGCCGGGAGGGAAGAACGAGAAGATCGTGGGCATCTACTATTGGTACCCCACCGCGGCGGAGGTGGACTATCTGAGCCAAAGCACCCAGAATCGGCTCTTCGCCAGCCCCGAACCCAAGCACCGGGTTTTCCTGGATTGGGACAATGACCCGCGCGTCGAAAAATACTCGGTCTTCGTCAGCTACCAAGCGGACGGGGTCTATGAGTACCTTCGGGACGTGTCCAACTCCAAGGCCACTCTGCTTATCCACCCTTCCAAGAAACACGAGAGGTTCCATTTCCTGGTGGCCCCCAAGGACGACCAGGGGACCCTTTTGAAGCGTTCCAACGAGGCTGTGGCGGAACTTTCGATTTAAGATCAATAGAAATTGAACCACCAAGACGCCAAGGGCACCAAGAACGGAAAAAGTTAATGGGTGAACCATTGGAAAAGTCGTCATTTTTTTGAGGAATGTAGCTAAAGAGGTGTTTTCTTGTCCAATCCCTATATTGCTTCCCATAAATTCATGGTTTTCTTGGTGCCCTTGGTGTCTTGGTGGTTAATGGCCGTGGTTCCAGTCCTTAGTTCTCAAAAACCAACGCTTGGTTTATCATAAACCTATGTTCAAACAACGCTTCTTTACACTACTGAGCATCACCTTCCTGGCGCTTTCCACCGCCGCCTGGGCCGATGACGATATCCAGGTAACGGATGAGCCCGCTCCCACAGCCACCCCCCTGCCCGCTGCCGAAAAGCCCCGAGTCATCCATCGTCTCAAACCCACGCCGACCCTGGACGCGGATGATGAGGCTTTGCTCCGTGAGATCGAGGCTGAAAAGGCCGCCACGGCAACCCCGAAGACCAAGGCGCCCGTCAAGTTGACCCCTACTCCAACCGAGGATGAAGAGATCGCGGCTGAAGATGTCGCCACACCCACTCCGGTCGCCAAACCCATCAAAAAAGTACACAAGATGAAGCCTACGCCTACCCCGACCCCCCCGGAGGACGAAAACGGTGACTACATCCAGGAAGATAGGACGCTTCGAGAGGAGGGATTGGGCAAAAGGTTGGGGAAGTTGGAGAAACCGCTTTTGAATTTCACCTTGGACGGCGTCTACTCACGTGCTTTTGACACTACCGTTCTCAATAGCAACTATACCAATGGTCTTGGGTTGGACTTCCGTATTGAGGCTCAGTTCTATCGGTGGGTTGCCTTGGGACTTTATTACGATTTGGTGGATTTTACGGATCCAGGAACGCTTTCCGGTGCCATCGGCATTTTCGGGCGTGTTATCCCGGTCAAGGAGGGGGCATTGGACTTCTATGCTATCGGGGGATTGGGTCTTAATTCCTTGGTCCATGCTAGCCGGCCATCCTATCCGGGCAATTTCCAGGGGTTCGCGGGGCTGGGACTCCATACTTCTTTC
>CAZLND010000246.1:0-4281 GCA_964560635.1 uncultured bacterium
CCAAGAACCCCGAACCGGCCGAGGCCGAGCGGTTGAAGGAACGGCTGGAGATGCTGGATAAGTTAGAACAACAATTGAAGGACGCCATCGAATACGGCGATCTCTTCAATATGGAAGCCGAGACCCTGGAAGAGATCTTGGGCAAGGAAGCCGCCCAAGCCCTGGAAGCTAAGCGGGAGGAGCTGCGGCAACAATTCACCGAGGCCCTGAAGGCCACCGGGGACGTAGACCACGACGAGGAAACGGACATCTACAAGATCACCCCGGGCGCGGCCCGCAAGATCGGGGAAAAAGCCCTTAAAGAAATATTCTCCCGGCTCTTCACCGACGGGCTGGGCCGCCACCACGCCACCTTCACGGGCGATGGCAATGTTGAAATGACACCCACCCGGCCTTACGAGTTCGGTGATTCCCTGACCAACCTGGACCTTCCCGGAAGCCTGCTCAATTCAGCCATTCGACAAGTGGGCTCGCCTGACGCTATGACCGACGGCCATATCCGCATCGATAGTCGGGATTTCATGGTGCATCAGACCAAGGGCGCGGCTTCTTCGGCCATTGTCATGCTCATCGACCAATCCGGTTCCATGTCCCGTTACGGGCGCTTCTATAACACCAAAAAGCTGGCCCTGGCCCTGGACGCCCTCATCCGCACCGAATATCCGGAGGACAAGTTGTACTTCGTGTGTTTCTCCACTTTCGCCAAGCAGGTGCCGGTCGGAGCCATCCCTGAATTAGCGCCCAAACCCATCAGCATGATGGGCGGCGGGGTCAATATGCGGGTGGATTTCTCGAAAGGCATGGACGAACGCAGCCGCTCCATGATCCCCGAGCATTTCACCAATCTTCAAAAGGGTCTGGAACTGGCCCGTGTGCTTTTGGCCAATTCGGACACCAAGAACAAGAGCATCCTCTTGATCACCGATGGGGCGCCCACGGCCTTTTACGAAGGTTCCTGCCTTTACCTGACCTACCCGCCCAACGAGCGTACTTATCAACGGACACTTCGGGAGGTCCAAGCCGTCACCGACGAAGGCATCACCATCAACACCTTCATGATGGGCAACGATTTCGACACGGGTTATTTCGGCGAGGGAGAGTTTCTGGAGAAGATGCACCGGGCCAACAAGGGGCGCCTTATCTTCCCTGCTCCCGAAAAACTGACGCAATACGTGCTGAAAGACTACTTGGACCGAAAGAACAAGCTCATCCAGATCTAACCTTTTCGTTTATCTTTTTTGCCCCTAAGCTCCCTTCCGTTTTATGATGCTTCCATCCCAGTTAGTGGAGTTCCATGAAACTCTCCCTACGCCTTCAATTATTCGCCGGTTTCGGCATCTTGGTCCTTTTCATCGCCGCCATGGGTTCGGTCGCCTATACCAGCATCAGCCGGATATTGGAAAGTGACGTCCTAGTCGATCACACCACCCAGGTCATCTCCAATATCCGTGAATTTGATGCGGATCTCAAAAGGGCCCAATCCAACTACCGGGCTTACATGCTGTCGCAGAATCCCTATTACCTTAAATCAGCCGAAGCCAGTATGCGCCGGGTCCTTCCAAAAGCCCTCCAAACCCAAATGATGACCTTGGACAACCCGGTCCAGATAGATACCTTCGGGAAATTGGTCCCTCTGCTCAAAACCCGAGTTTCGGGATCAGAAAAAACACTCCAGCTCTTCAAGTCGGGCCAGATCAAGGAAGTCATCGCCCGATTCAAGAGCCCTGACACGATCCGCGTCAACGACATCATCGACAAACTCATTTCCAAATCCATCGTGGAGGAAGAGAACCTCCTGACCAAACGCCGGGACCAGGAGGCCGTTTACGCACACACGACCCTCCTGGTCTTGGTCATCGGCGCCACCGCGGCCACCCTTTTCGCTTTCGGAGCCCTCTTGGCCATCAGCCGCGAGGTCGGCAAGAGGGCGAAGACCCAGGAACTGCTCCAACTCAATGAGTACCGGCTCTTCCAGTTCCTGGAAGCCGTGCCCCTGGGCATCTTCGTGATGGACAAGGACGGAAAACCCTTCTACGCCAATCACAAGGCCCGCGAGTTATTGGGTCACGGCGTGGTCCAATCCCACACCTCCGACCATATGGCCACCCTGGACCAGGCGTTCCTAGCGGGAACCGATTCCCCCTACCCCAACGACAAACTGCCCATGGCCCGGGCGCTCGCCGGAGAGAAATCCTCGGTGGAGGACCTGGAGATCCACCATGAGGACGGCCGCATCATCCCCCTGCAGGTCTGGGGGACCCCCGTGGTGGACATGAAGGGCGCCGTGCAGTACGCCCTGGCCATCTTCAGCGACATCACCGAGCGCAAACATGTGGAGGAAATGAAGCAAAGCCTGATATCCGTTGCCTCCCATCAATTAAAGACCCCCGTGGGCGAGATCAACGGCTATATCGAGAACCTCCTGGACGGCTTGGCGGGGGAGCTGACGGCCAACCAAAAAGATTACCTGATGGACATGCGGGAGATCGGCATGAACAATTACCGGCTTATCTGCGACTTCCTCAACCTTTCCAAGATCGAGCGGGGCTTGATGAACGCTAACATCGAGAGATTCCCCATCCATACGATCGTGGAGTTGGGTTTGCGCGACTACGAGACCATCATCGACCGAAAGGGCTTGAAACTTTTCATGGAAGGCCTGGACCCGGATCTTTTTGTCCTGGCCGACATGGACAAGATGGTGGAAACCCTACGCAATCTCATCAGTAACTCCATTAAATTCACCGACAAGGGCGGCATCGCCATCAAAGCGGAAGTGGACGGCCAGTGGGTGCGCTTGAAGGTCAGCGATACGGGCCCGGGTATTAGTGATGTTGCCATGAAACAGATGTTCAGCCAGAAAAGGATATTGGGAGAGGAGGCCGGCCGCGCCGGCGCGGGCATCGGCCTTTATATCGTGAAGAACTTCATGGAAGCCCAGGGCGGCAAGGTCCAGGTCGATACCCAAAAGGGCAAGGGCACCACCTTCACCCTCTCCATTCCCAAGGCGGTTTAAGGTCACCGTCCGGAAACCCACCCTACTGTTATAATCCCTCCATGAAAAGATTTTCCGTTTCCTCCGGCCTAGCCCTGGCCATTTTCGTTTCCGCCCTGGGTTATTTCGTGGACGCTTACGACATCATGCTCTTTTCCATCATCCGCACCAAAAGCTTGTTAGCGCTCGGCGTTCCCCAATCGCAAGTGCTAGGCCTGGGCGTGGAGCTTTTCAATTGGCAGTTAGTGGGCATGCTTTTGGGTGGCATCTTTTGGGGCATACTGGGAGATAAAAAAGGCCGCCTTTCGGTGCTATTCGGCTCCATCCTGCTTTATTCAGTTGGCAACATCGCCAATGGTTTCATCCATTCCCTGGATCTATACCGTCTGTTGCGTTTCATCACCGGTGTAGGGCTCGCGGGGGAACTGGGCGCGGGCATCACCTTGGTTTCGGAGATCATGCCCAAGAATTCCCGTGGTTGGGGAACCATGATCATCGCGACAGTGGGTGTTTTAGGCGTTCTCGTCGCCGCTAAGGTCGGCCAGGCCTTTCCCTGGCAAGTTTCTTTCTTTGTGGGCGGAGGTATGGGCCTGGTCCTGCTCGTCATGCGGCTGGGCGTCCTGGAATCGGGAATGTACAAGGCCCTGGAAAAAAAGAAAATTCCTCGCGGCGAGTTCCTTTCCCTTTTCACTTCCTGGCCCAAGGTCCAAAAATATTTCATCCCCATCTTCGTCGCCTTGCCCGTTTGGTTTGTGGTGGGGATCCCCATGACCTTTTCCCCTGAGATCGGGACGGCCTTGGGCCTGCCCACGCCTCCCGAAGCCGCCCAAGCCCTTTTTTATGCCTATGTGGGCCTGACAACGGGGGATTTCGTCAGCGGTAGCTTGAGCCAGGTCCTGCGGAACCGAAAAAAAGTCATCGCTGTTTTCCTGGTCCTGACCTCCCTTTTCATTGGGGTCTACTGCCTCTGGGGAGGCCTTTCGCTGTCTGTTTTTTACGGCATCTGTGGCTGTATGGGATTCGCGGTGGGCTATTGGGCGGTCTTGATCGTTTCTTACGGGGAACAATTCGGCACCAATATCCGGGCCACGGTTTGTGTTACCGGGCCAAACTTCGTGCGAGGTGGGGGAGCTCTTTTGATGAGCTTGTTCAAGCTCCTCATCCCTTCCATAGGCACAGTACCAGCCGTCGCCTGGATCGGCGTGGGCACCATGGCCCTGGCCTTTTTGGCCTTGAGGAACATGGAAGAAACTTACGGCCGGGACCTTAATTACCTCGAGCCCCTT
>CAZLND010000247.1:0-4254 GCA_964560635.1 uncultured bacterium
CTCCAAGTTGCCAAGGCCTTGACCGAGGCCGGATACACCAAGGCCAAGATATTCGAGGGCGGCTGGCCCGATTGGAAAAAAGCCGGTTATCCCACGACCAAGGGGGAAACCCCATGAACCTCGAACAAGTCTTGAATGACAAGACTTTAAGCGCCCTGAGCTTTCTTTTGATAGGCCTTTGGGCCTGGGCCCGTCACCAACCCGCTCTTTCGGGCGAGAAGACTCGGACTATCTTAGCGACGATCTTGCGCGTCGCCTGCGGTTTCCTGCTCGTCTTCGCCAGTTTCGACAAGATCCTGGACCCTGCCCAATTCTCCAAGATGATGGTGACCTGTTACGATATCCTCCCCGCCGCCTTGGTCCCCCTGGCCTCGGTGGTCATTCCCTGGCTGGAATTCTTCACCGGCGTCTGTCTCATCGCCGGCTTCAAGTGGCGGGGCGCGGCCCTTCTCTTTTGCGGCTTGATGGCCCTCTATTCGGGCCTCATCGTGTGGGACCTGTTCCACGGTATCGATTGCAACTGTGGTTGTTTCAAGATGGATTCGACGGAGAAAATGACCTGGTGGACCGTCCTTCGGGACACGGGATTCTTCACGGTCGGCTCCATCGTCCTGATCTCCCCGCGGACCTCCGCCGCCCTCGACGAACTTCGGACCTCGGACCCTTCCTAAAAAACGCCTTAAGACTTGTCTTCCCTTGATCGCCGACCATAAACCCTTTTAGTGCCCCCTTTACCCCCTACTTTTCCCCTGGAAAAACGTGATATTCTTTTATCAATGAAGAAAATTGTGCCGAACCCAATATATGGACCGAACATGGAATTGAGGACGGGAATATGACGATGGAACATCAAACGCCGGAACAAACGGACGCGCTGGGGCGCATGAGCCGACAGATCTATGACGAATACAAGAACCTGGGTTTTACGGGCTTGAAGGTCGATCCCGTCCGGTTCCTGGCTTTCCGGGAGCGGACCCAAAATTTCCGGCACACTTCATTGGTCGTTTCCGACGCGGGGGTTTTCTTTGAGGACCCTTCCCGCAAGATCCGCTACAAGTTCCACCGGGAATATTTCTTCGTCTATCAAAGCGGCCTGCACCCGGCCGACCTGGAAAAGGTCAAACACGCCGAGGGACCCGTCATCCTTTTGGACAATCTTTTGGAATTTTGGCAGAGGCCCGGAACGGGCTTATGCCTGGTGGCCGACCACTTGAACAAGAACTCCTACCTGACGGACGAACAAAAGACCGAATTGGAACGGACCCAGAGCCTCTATCAAAAGGACGAGTTGGTCATCCGGCCCATGCTTCAAAAGAAGGTCAAGGAAACCCCAGCCCCTTCCGTTCAGGTCCTTTCGCTGGAGGACTGAGAAGCCAAGTCATTCCGCCTATCATGCCGGTTTCTCGAACTCCTGCAATATCCGCTGGGCCCTCGCTTGGTCCGCGGGATGGAGCCCGGGCCGCTTCAAATAGTCCTTCAACAAGTACCGCCCTTTCTGCGGGTCCCCATCCTGACTATGGGCCAAGGCCAGGTTGATGGTCAGGGAAAGGGGTAAGGGGCCGGGTTCTTCCCCGAGCAAATGGATGAGCTCTTTGCGTTTTCCGCTCTTGCCCAATTCGGACGTGTAAAAAAGAAGGACCTCCTCGTTGTGTGGGGAACGTTGGAGGGTTTGCTTCAAGGCCTTCTCGGCCCCGGGCCAATCTCCCTCGCCCGCTAGGACCTGGGCTTTCACCAAGAGCGGGCCGAAGGCCTTGGAATGCTCTTCCGCCAGTTGGTCCAACGCTTCCATTCCCTCTTCTTCACGGTCCGCCTCGCGGAACAAGTGGACCCATTGTCGTAACGCGTCCAAGCGGTCCGGATCCAACCGAACGGCGGTTTGGATCTCTTCCCAAGCCAGGTCCGTTTCTTCCTGGGCCAGGTAGGTCTTGAAGAGGTTCAAATGGGCGGTGGCCGACTCCGGACAGGCGTCCAAGTATTCGGTCAGGAACTTCTCCGCTTCCGGGTATCGCCGGGCCTCCAGATGCGCCGTACCCAACCCCAAGAGGGACTCTACCTGGTCCTTGTTCTGCGCCAAGGCCTTCTCAAAAGCCCGGCAAGCCAGGTCGGTCAAATGTTGTTCGAGCAATTTCACGCCGAGGCGGGTCAAGGTTTCCGGATCCTTTTCCTTTTCCAAGAGGTCCTTCATTTTTTTCTCATACTCCGTCCGTTTCACGAAAACCGCCGAGGAACCTTCCTTGCCTTCTTGTGTCAGGATGAAAAGTTCCCCGAGCCCCACCAATTGTTCCAGAACGAAATGGTCTTGGGGCAATAGTTCCAAAGCTTTCCAAAAGGTCAGGGCGGCCTTTTCCTTCTCACCCAAAGCCTGATAGGTGCGTCCCAGGTTGCTGTAGATCCAACCGGCGTCCGGGGCCATACGCAGGGCCTTCTTATAGAATTCCTCCGATTTTTCCAATTCCCCTGTGGCGCGGAAACAATAGGCCATTTGGAAGGAGGCCAAGGGACACTCGGGATCGATCTCCAAGACTTCCATCAGCTTGGGGATGGCTTCGGCCACACGACCCGACGCGAAATAAGGTTGGAGGGCCATCAAGAGGGGCCATTTCTTCACGAAAAGTTGGTAGAGATAGGCGCCCGGAACCCCCGGTGCTTCCTTCAAGAGTTCTTCCATCACCCCCACTCCCTCTTGGAAGTCATAACCTTTCTTTTCCACTTCCTCCTGCCGATGGATCCAAACAGGAACGTGGAGGGGCAGTTGATGGAACTGGGCCAAAGCCTTGGGCAGGGTCATGAAAGTGATCTCCGGCGGCACTTCGGGCGGCCGTTGGAACGAGGATGAACTCAAAAGAAGCTCCTTTTTAAAGAATAAAAACAATTTAACCACCAAGGGCACTAAGTACACCAAGAAAAGCTTTAGTTGATCCTAAAAAAAATCTGGATTTTTCGTCTTTCTTGGTGACCTTGGTGTCTTGGTGGTTCAGATCAATCTTTTGGTTTTTGTCCGGTTTTTTCCAACTCGCCCAGCATCTCCAGACCCGTTTTCGCCGAAGTATGGTTGGGAACGGACCCCAGGGCTGTTTGGAAAGCCTTCCGGGCTTGGGCGAGGCGATTATGCCGAAAATAAAGGGCTCCCAGGTCATTGTAAAGATGGGCGGCGGGAATGCCCCTTTTCAAAGCCTGTTCCAGGGCGGTGGTTTGGGCCATGAAATGATGGTCCATATATTCATTTTGGGCGATCTTTTCCCAGAAACAGGATTCCAAGAAAGGGTCGCCCTTGAAGTGGGGGAACTTTTGGATCAAGGCTTCCACGATGGGACCCCGGGGCTTCCAATCGTGGTTGTCATAACTGGGCCCCACTAGGTCGGCCATCGCCTGGTCCGCCCGTAATATCCTCTCGAACGCCTCAGGATGGGCGCAAGGCAAGGGGATCACTTCTAAAAGGAAACCTCCGTCCGGACGGCCCAGGTCAGAGGCCAGCCAGAAACCCCTCGCTCCCGGGAACTGTTTCTCCAAAGCCGGTTGATAGTGAACGTTCGTGAAAAGGGCGGCCCATCGCGCCGCCGCCGGGTCAAGTCTGGGATTTTGCGCCGCGTTGAAAGGATAAGCCGCCACCGACAGGCTTTGATCGAAGATGTCGGGGACCAGGTCCGACAGGACGAAGCCCGGCCCTTCCTTTTTCGCCAGGTCCTTCAATATCAAATAGGCCCTTCCCCTCTCAAAGGGTTTATACACTTCCACATTCTCATCCGGCTGGGTCCAAAGCCTGTGATAAACGCCAAAGAGATGGTGATGGTCCAATCCGGCCGTTAGGACCAGCACAACCGCAAGACAAAGGACGCGCCGAGACTTGTCCAAGGAGGCGAGCAAGCTGGTCAGACCGAAGGCGGCCAATAAAAGGAAAAATGGCATGGACTGCACCACTCGGTGGGCGTCCAACCCCCCGGTCAAAAAACCCGGGAGGAGCAGGATGAAAAAAACCGAAAAGGCCTTCAAAAGGTCGAACCAACGATGGCTTCTCACCCAAAAGAAGGTCCCGTAAAAGAACAGGCCCCCCAAAAGGGGATCCAAGAACCCTCCCCAAAAAGGGCGGTAAGCGAAGAGATTCGGCGTCAGCGGGCTTCCCCAAAAAATGCTGCGAAGGTCGTTCAGCCCCGTCCAGTAGTGGGCAAAGGGGTTTTGAAGCACATATTGGAAATGCCCTCCCCTTTGGGTGGCCGTGACGAGGGCCAAGGGCAAGAAGAGCAGGACATGGGGCGC
>CAZLND010000248.1:0-4210 GCA_964560635.1 uncultured bacterium
GGAAGCGTTGGGTCCCAACGCCGTACTCGACGCGGGTTTTGAGGCTCAAGGGATAGCTGAAATTGAGGGCCAGGCCGTTCTCATTGTTCCGGTATTGGTTGACGATATTCCCGGACTGTAGGTCATAAATGTTGAAAAAGTTCTCGTAGTCGAAAAAGCTCAGGTCCACGGTCGTTCGCAACGCGGAAAACTGATAATTGGCTTGGATGCCTGTTTCGACCCCCGGCACCACGTCTCCCAAGACGCCCAATTGATGATCCCCCAGGTAGTCGCTGAACTGGCCGATGCCGCCTCCCACGAAGCCAACTGAGCTGTCATAGCCGGCCAAGAGCAAAAGGATGTCCGGGGTGAACCGAAAGGGATAATCCTTGGGGGTCAGGGTCAAGGCGGGTTGAGCCTCCACGATGGGCGAAGGCGCGCTCTCGCCGGCCTTGTTCACGGCGGTGATGTAATAAAAATAATGGCCGCCGGTCTTCACATCGTAATCCACGTATTTTCCCTGACGTAAGTTATTGGTGGTTCCTAAGAAATGGAAGGGCGCGCCCGGTTCGGTGGCTCGGTAGACGCGGTAATTGTCGATGACGTCCACTTCCCCATAAAGTTGGATGGGCCATTGGAGCTGGACGATATTGGAAGCCTCCGCTATCTCTAGGTGGGTCACGGCCAAGGGCGGCTGGACGGGATTTTTCTTGTCCTTCGCTTGGTCGCTATCGGCCTTTTCCTTGTCGAAATTGGTGCCCGTTTCGGCGTCCAGGGGCAGGGGAATCTCTTTGGGAGGCGCGGGGATCAACTTGGACGCTCCCGCGAAACTGTTGCACAGATAGGTCCCTTCGGCTAGAGGGGCGGCCAAGGGCTCCATTTTAGAAGCGGAGAAGTTGTAAAGGGCCGTTTCTCCTTTCTGATAAAGGGTGGCGTAAATAGTGGCTCCGTCGCTTGAAGGGGACACGCTTAAAAGGTCGGTGAAGGTGTTGGTCAAACGGGTCAAATGACCGCCTTGAAGGTCCATTCGGTAAAGGTTGAAGATGCGCTTATCGCGGTTCGAGGTGAAATAAAAGTTCCCATTCACCACGCGAAGCGAGGAAAGGGTTCCCAAATCGCGCCCTACGGTCAGGCTTTCCCCTTGTGGTAGGCCGTTCTCCGCTAGGTCCAACTTTTGAAGGTGGGTCTCCCCCGCTTCTTCGCCGATGTAAAAGAGGCTGGAACCATCGGGTGAATAGCTGGCCCAGGACTTGGTGGTTTGGTTATTGGTCATCCGGTCCAGGTGGTCGCTGGCCGGTTCGTAACGGTAAAGATCGACAGTGGTGTAATCAAAGGCTGAAAAGACGATGGTTTTCCCGTCCGGCGACCAGGTGGGTGAGTAAAGGGTCGGCAATCCCTTGAACTTTTTTTCCGTTACTTTGTTATTCGAGAGTTCCAGGACATCCAGGATATATTCCCCCTCCCTTACGCTCATGAATGCCAGTTTTTTTCCGTCCGGCGACCAGGCCAAACCCGATCCCTGGGTCTGGAAGGAACGGTTCAAAAGGGTCCTTTTCTTTTTGGTCAGGGTCTCCATGAGCACTAGGTCCTCGCCCCGGATGTAAGCCAGTTGATCACCGTTGGGGGAAAGGGTTGGTTTTGAGACGCCGGGTTCAAGTTTGGGCCCGTAGCGCTCCGGTGCCGGCATTCCGTTGATCCGCGACCAAGCCTGGGTCTTCATGTAAAGGTGCCAGTCCTCGTAAAGCTGTTCAAGCGGGATGCCCAGGACATTCTTGACCGCTGTGTCCGGTTGTTGGTTGGAGGCCATTTTCTTGAAGATCTGCGGCACCTTATCGTCCCCGTAGACCTGGCTGATGTAGTCCAGGATGCTTTGGGATTCTTTGTAAGCCGTGTAGACCTGCTCAAAATGCTCGAAGGATTCGAGAAAAGAGAGGGGTATGGTCTGGTCGTTCAGGACGGCATCCCGGAGCACCATCTCTCCCTGGGCATCCAGATGTTGGGCGTTCCATTCGGCCATGCCTTCCATCATCCAATTGGGCACAAAGACGGCCTTGAAGAGGTTCACTGACCGCCATCCTTCCCCATAGATCATGTCGTACTGGAAGGCGTGGGTCAGCTCATGGTGCAGGACTTTCTCGAACTCGTGGTAGGAACCCGACATGGGCAGGGAGATGCGGTTCTTAAAGACCTCGGTGAAGCCCCCGACCCCTTCCTCGAGAAGCTCGGAAGTGATGTTGGTCTCTTGGAATTCCAGGCCCGTTCCGTAAAGGAACATGGGGATCTTGGTCTTGGGGACGAAGCCGAGTTTTCGGGAAGTGTCGAGGAAAGCATCCTCGGCATATTCGACGGCCTTTTTGGCGAGGGTCTCGCAGCCTTGGTAGTAATAGATCTCGAAGTGCTCGGTCTCGAACATCTGCCAGTGGTGGTCGGTATGGTACCGGACCTTGTTCATCCCGAAAGGAAGGGCCCAGGTTTGGGCGGCGGCGAGGAGGGTGAGGACAAAGAAAAAGGCTTTCCATGAGAAAGGTTTTAGCTGTGAGAGCCTAGGAATGAACCCCATGGAAAGCCTTTGTCGGCGTTGAAGATGCGGGTTAGCGAAGGACCGCTATCCAGATCCCCTTTCGATTGAATGAAGGGTACCACAAGCCCTGACTGCTTGCAAAAGCCACCTTGACCCCGTCGGGAGAGATGGCGGGCGAGTGGGCGGTCAATTGGGGCAGTATGAGGCTTTGAGAGGTGTAAAGATTCGCGTCCACGACCAGGATATTGTCAGAGGGGCTCCAAAAACCGAAGCGGCGGCCGTGATCTTGATAAGCGATCTTTTGGCCGTCCGGGAACCAGGCGACGTCCGTTAGGGTGTGTTCTGTCTTGGAGATCTTCACGCGCTTGCTCCCGTCCGACAAGATGGTCCATAAGGCGGTCTCGCGGTCCTTGTGGGTCACGTAGAGATAACGGAATCCGTCCGGAGCGGGTTCCACCAATTGGATGGGAGGGCCTTCCTGGAACTTGCCCCCTTCCACCCGTTCCTCGTCCGAGAGCAAAGGCAGGTTCTTCTTGGTAGTCACATCCAGCACATAGGGCACGCCATGGGTCCCGTCGCAGTAGACGATCTGTTTGCCGGACTTCAACCAAGCCGGCGTCAGGATGGGAAGGGCCAAGGTCAGGAGGACTCGGGTCTTTCCCGTGAGTGTGGAATAGGCTGAAAGCTGGTAACCGGCGCCCTGCCGGGTTACAAAAGCCAGTTCGTTGTTCTGGGAAGACCATTGATAAGAGTTGGCGAAGGGCTCCACCGGCCCCATTTTCAGGACGGTGACAGTTCCCTTCTCGGCGTCCACTTTCCAGATCTGGCGTACCCCGTCCTTGACCGCGTCCACGAAAAGGAACTTCCCGTTGCCCGCGAAGATGGGATGGAAAGCGTCCCCGCCAGCGGGGATCTTGAAGGATTTCAGTGTGGAAGTCAGGTTATCCGAATAGGCCGGTTTGAAGTCGGGCGTTCCGGAGAAGGCGTAGGGGTCCTGTTTGTCCGATGAGATCACATTGAGGAACCAGCCTTCACTTGTCTTTTGCGAGAAGGCGAGGGTCTTTCCATTGGGAGAGTAAACGAGCGAATTCAAGGCCCCTTTGAGGTCCAGGTCGGCCGTGGCGAGAGATAACTGAACCAAGTCGCATTGGGGTTTGTTGAAGGAGATGGCGCCGATGCCGACCCAGCCAAGCAAAAAGACGCTTACGACCAAACACAACAATTTACCCAAGACTCCCTGTTGCTGGACTTTTTTGGGAGCGATGACCAAAGCGGAAAGGGCCGCGATGATCGCGAAGATCCCCACGAACAATCCCGGGAGGACTAGTTGGAGCGCCCAAAAGATATGGGCGGTCAGCGAAAGCAATAGGGCGAGAATGGCCGTGCGAAAACCAGCCAAGCTGGGAAGGCGGTTGCTGAAATGAGCAACGACGTACCAGAGGACATAGGCCATGAAAAAGGACAGGATGACGATGAGTCCCATCAGATTGGTCACTGTTTGGGCTTTGCCGATACCGATCAAGATCGCGTAAATGGCCCCGAAATACAGAATGGTGACTTGGACCCAAATGAGCGGAATTTTCCAGGCTTGAGGGAACTGGCGGTTTTTCCGGTAAGTCTGGTTGTATTGGCTAAGGAGGATACTGCGGGTGTGGGCGAGGAAACCAAGACCCAGTCCGAAGACGAAATAAGGCAGGTGCCAGCCTTGGA
>CAZLND010000249.1:0-663 GCA_964560635.1 uncultured bacterium
TCGACCTCACCGAGGCGCTCCTCCTCCTGAGCCGTGCCGACCAGCGGGCGTTCAGGAGCGTGCCATCCAGGTAAAGACGCTGGCTACCGCTTTCCAGGTCGGTATAACCCGTGCTCACTCCCAGCGCAAAGGAAGGGTCCAGGTTCAGGTCAAAATAGAGGTAACAGTTGATGCCCGCGGTTGCGGCGAGTTTCTGCCCTTCGGAGGGCATGGCCCGAACATATCCAGTTTGCGCGGAAAGGGATCCGTCCAGCGCCAGGGCTTTACCGGCCAAGAGGATCAGGAAAGTCGAAACGAGTGATCGGACGTGGAGCGATCTCAGTATGTGGTTCAACAGGCACCTCCGTGAATTAAAACCAGCCATTCTGAAAAATCGGCCTCTTGGCTGAGTGGGGCTTGATAGGCCCATCATTCGAAAAGGAAGGATGTTGAAGAGTGGGATTGGAGTTAAAGCAAGTATTGTGCCGAGAGGGCGACAACCGAGAGATAGGGAAGGATCTTTTGATCCGATTTATTGCTTATGATCTGATGTCTTTGCGAAAAAAAATTCAGATCATTTCGGGAATAGAATCGCCGGATCAAAATGATCGTTCCGAACCTCATTTTGATCTTGTTTTGCGGGAATGCTGGAACTGGGATCGACGGGATCGGGCGAGATCGGAA
>CAZLND010000249.1:673-4205 GCA_964560635.1 uncultured bacterium
TGCTGGGGATAAATGAGGTTGGGATCGGCGATCTGCTTTTGATTGGCATGGTAGATCAGTAACCATTCGTGACCAACGCCATAATTTTTTTGAGAGATGCCCCACAAGCAATCCCCGCGGCGCACCTTGTAAATGGACCCATTTGCTTGAACCCTTACATTTAAATTATGAAGCCGGATATTCATGTCATTCAACGAAGGGGTGACCAGCTGGTCGCCCGGAGCGGGTTTGCGGCCGTTGGCCCACAGTTTGGAATTGGCGTCGATGAGGGCGTCGGCGTAGATCGCGTCCCCATAAAGTTTCAACGCGAGTTTTTTCGTGGAGTCGCCTTGCTTCCAGCTGTAACGGTCATTGCCGGGGTTGTGGGAATTCTTGGCTTGGCCCGAGCCCGATCCATCGCCGCCAAAAGGGAAGGCCAACCCGGCCCTTGCCCCGACTGAGCTGAGTAGGTCGTTGTTGTTGGAACTGCCATCGTAAAAAGCGGTCGCGTCCAGGTCGATGCCCGGGACGAGGGGATGTCGAACACCTAACCCCGCCAAGGATTGAAAATTCCCTGGCCACCAGCGGTGGTTGGGATCGGATTGGTAAAAAGGGCGGAAGCCAACGCCCCCTATCAAGTAGGGCATCCAGTCGCTTTGGGTGAAGGGGCTGAAGCGCGCGATGAGGTGGGTCCCATCCACATAAAGACGGTCGCCCCCCTTGATAAAGGCGGTGAAGCCTGTGCCCACCCCAAAGGAAATGGAAGGGGCCAGTTTGAGGTCCAGATAAGCGTAGCCATCAACACCGGATACGGCCTTTAGCTTTTGGGTGTCGTTGGGAAGGGCTTGGGCAAAACCGCCTTGAAAGGCGATGGAACCTTCCAGGGCTAGGGCTTGGTGGGCTAAAAATAAAATGGTGGTATTAACGATTAACCCGATCGAGACAAACTTAAACCTTAAATTCATTCGGAATGCTCCATTTAAGAAAATTAGGTATCTGGTGGAAAGGGTGACGCGATCTACGGAATTAAAAAAGATCGAATGGGATCCAGATGTTTCACCCGTTGAGTGACCGGGTAAATTTGTTGAGCATTATAGTGGCTTGGCCCCGTCCTGCAAGGCGCAAGGAAGTTAATGTGATGTAAAACTGTTTTACTTTGAAACTATTGGGCCTCGGAACAGGGGGGCGGTCTCGGTTTGGGACGTCATAAATTTCGTCCCTTAGACCGGCACACCTAAAGCGCTCCCCTCAACTGGTGGTTTCACCAACTGTATTGAGCAGTTGGTACTACCAAGTCTTGCTGTTCACCTTGTGGGTTCACAGCAGGTGGCGGGATAGAGGGTTAGTCGCCCTGGTCGGGATCATATTTCGGTTCGGCACCTTCTGGGGACAAATGGTGTTGTCGGCGCCACTCCTGATAGGTTCGATGGTTTACGTTTTTGCCCCGCCAAAGGATGTATTCCACGGCCCAAGCCTTGATCCGGGCTTGGACTATGTCCTGGTGGCTCACTTCCCGTGGGATGGTGAGGCCGAATTTGAGACCCGATTCTGACTTTCTAAGCCTGGCCCTGTTGGCATCCAACAGGAGGGGATAAAGCTCGGGGTCCCCGTACACATCGGAACGTGCCGCGATGTCCCAAAGGCTATCGCCGAAACTATAAGGGAAAGAGGTCTTTCTCTGCTGGGTTATGGGTATGGCGGCCAAGGCCTTTCGATTTTTCTCTTTGTAGTGGGCCGTGAGAGTGGGGTTGTCGAAACTGGCCGCGGCGTTCAAGTATTTGGCGCTATGGGCCCTTTGGTGGGCCTCGAGGATCATGTCCTTGGTCAAGTTGCGCGGAATGATGAGTTGGGCGCCTTTCGGGAGAATGAGCGGTTTGCCGAGGTCCTTGAAGTTGGCATCAACGAGGACTGGGTATAGGTCGGGGTCGCCGTATTCTTTCATGGCGACGTATTGCAAAGAACCCACCTTGTGTTGGGGTTTGGGTTTTACGACATCTTCTTTTTCCTTTGTAGGTTCTTGATAAGCTGGGAGGGCGTAAAAGGACAGACCGAACCGCGCGGTCAGGTCGGTAAGGGGTTTGTCGAATGGGTCGTAATAATCGCCGCCTACAGCCCCATCTATGGCGAAGTGAGGGGAGATGAAATAACGAAGGCCGACGCCGAGTTGAAAATGGTAATCGCCGTTCCAGGAACCCCAACCATAGAGAGGTTGACCCTTCAGGGTGTTGATGCCGCCGCCAAATAACAGATAGCTTTCGATGTTGTTCCGCAAACCCCAGGGCATGAGGCGGATGACGCCGTCCACCGAGGAGGCCCAGAGAGGGCCTTGGGTGACCACGCCCCAATAATTGTTCAGATGGGCACCCACGCCCAGGGAGATAAAATCGGTCGGCTCGATCTCAAAGAGGGCGTTTCCACCGATGGCGTTCTTGTGACGGCTGGCTCCGGTAAGGTCGCGGCTGTAGAGACCATCCAGGGTCAGGGAAAAATTGAGCGCATGGGCCCGCGGGGGAAGGAGTGTGGAGAGGGCTAGCAGAAATGCCGTTAAGTAGAGTTTTGGCGTTGTTTGGCTTTGCGTCATTCGGTGATGCGTCTCCTCGGTTGTTTCGAAAACTCGATAGCCCTTACTTATCGGGTTAAACGGTTTTTAATGTTATCACGTTTTGTAGCCAAAAAAACGAGCGATTTTAACGCCGATCCCCTTATGGGACGCCATAAATTTCGTCCCTCGGATCGCCATGCCCAAAGCCCCAAAGGCTATTCGCCACAGATGCATGGGATGGAATTGGTTCGGAAAACAACCAACCGATTTAATTGGTTTGAAAATAACCAAGGCTCATTTGAATCCCTTTCCGTTTCGGATCCATCACATGTATCCCCTTCATCTATGGTAAAGAACTTGTTTTTGCCGTGTTAGCGTTCGGGTTTTGGGGTTGATTAGGCTGTGGACGGCCTTTATCCTGAAATCACTTTGTACAAACTCATCAAACCTTTGCTCTTCTCACTGGAACCCGAGATGGCCCATCGCCTGGCGCTGGGAGCCTTGGGTCTTTCTCGGCCACTCCTACCCCTTTTCTCACCCCTGTTCACAACTTCCGACCCGCGTTTGGAACGGATCCTCTTCGGCCTCAAATTCCCCAACCCCATCGGGTTGGCGGCGGGGCTGGATAAGAAAGGCGAGCTGGCCGACGCCTGGGGGCAGTTGGGTTTTGGCTTCGCCGAACTGGGCACCTTCACGGCCCGCGCGCAAGAGGGTAACCTCAGGCCCCGGGTCCATCGTTTCCCGGCGCAGAAAGCCCTCATCAACCGCATGGGTTTCCCCAACGAGGGCGCTCGGGCGGCGGCGGGACGCCTGAAAGAGCTGAAAGAAAGTGGCCGCTGGCCCTCCATCCCCATCGGCATCAATATCGGCAAGAGCAAAGTGACCCCCTTGGAAGAAGCGGGGGAGGATTACCTGGAATCCCTTTCCTTCCTCCGGCCTTACGCCGACTATATCGCCGTCAACGTGAGTTCTCCCAACACGCCGGGCCTGCGGCAATTGCAAGAAGCCGGG
>CAZLND010000250.1:0-884 GCA_964560635.1 uncultured bacterium
CCCTTGGCGTAACGGGAGGCTTCGGGGATCTCATAGACCTTCAACCAATGCACCTTTCCGAAGCTGGTGAAGATGAGCAGGAAGTCGTGCGTGGAGGCCGTGTACATGCGTTCGATGAAATCTTCCTCGCGCATGGTGGCCCCGGCAACGCCCTTCCCTCCCCGCTTTTGCTTATGGTAGGTGTCGGTGGGCAAGCGCTTGATGTAGCCCCCGTGGGAAAGCGTGATGACGGATTGTTCGTCCTCGATGAGGTCTTCCACCTTCAGGTCTTCGGCCTTGCCGATGATCTGACTGCGGCGCGCGTCGGCGTACTTGGTCTTGATCTCGGTGAGCTCGTCCTTGATGACCTGCCAGAGCTTCTTTTCCGAACCCAGGATGCCCTTGAGGAGCTCGATGGTCTTGATGATCTCTTTGTACTCTTCCTCGATTTTCTTGATCTCGAGGCCCGTCAATTGCCTGAGTTGCATTTCCAAAATGGCCTGGGCTTGGATGGCCGACAGGTCGAAATTCTTGATAAGGGCGGCCTTGGCTTCGTCGGTGGACTTGGAGGCCCGAATGGTCTTGATGACCTTGTCCAGATTGTCCACAGCGATACGCAAGCCTTCCAAGATATGGGCCCGCTTCTCGGCTTTGTCCAAGTCGAACTTGGTGCGGCGGATGACCACTTCTTTGCGGTGCTCGAGGTAATGATAGAGGAGGCCCTTAAGGTTCAAGACGCGCGGCTGGCCGTTGACGAGCGCCAGCATGATGATGCCGAAGGAGGTGCGAAGGGAGGTCTGTTGGAAAAGGTTATTGAGGATGACCTGGGCGTTGGCGCTCTTGGAGACCTCGATGACGACCCGCATGCCATCGCGGTCGGACTCGTCCCGCAGGTCCGTGATGCC
>CAZLND010000250.1:894-4148 GCA_964560635.1 uncultured bacterium
AGTCGACTCGTCGCGCATACCACGAATGCCCTCGATCTTTTTGTCGCGCACCAACTCGGCGATCTTCTCGATGAGCTGGGCCTTGTTCACCTGGTAAGGCAATTCGGAAACGATGATGCGTTCTTTATCCTTCTTGTCGACTTCGACGCCCGCCTTGGCCTGCATGCGAACCGAGCCGCGGCCCGTGGTGTAAGCCTCGTGGATTCCCTCGCGGCCGAGAATGAACCCGCCGGTCGGGAAATCGGGCCCTTGGATGAACTTGATAAGGTCTTTAACAGTGGCTTCGGGATGGTCGATCAGGTGATGGAGCCCGTCGATGACTTCCCCGAGGTTGTGCGGGGGAACATTGGTGGCCATACCCACCGCGATACCGGTGGAACCGTTGACGAGGAAATTGGGGAAGGCGCAAGGAAGCACCAGCGGCTCTTCGCGCGTGTTGTCGTAGTTAGGGACGAAATCGACGGTGTTCTTGTCGATATCTTTCAAGAGTTCTTCGGCCAGGGGGGACATGCGCACTTCGGTATAACGTTCAGCGGCCGGCGGGTCGCCGTCGATGGAACCAAAGTTACCCTGACCATCCACGAGGACGTAGCGCATGGAAAAGTCCTGCGCCAAGCGGACGATGGTGTCATAGACCGAGGCGGTGCCGTGAGGATGATAGTTACCGGTAACGTCACCCGTGACCTTGGCTGATTTACGGTAAGGCTTGCGGGAAGTGAGGCTAAGATCGTGCATACCCATGAAGATGCGGCGATGGACGGGCTTCAAACCGTCGCGAACGTCCGGAAGGGCGCGGCCCACGATGACGCTCATGGCGTAATCGAGGTAAGAATCTTTCATCTCGTTTTCGATGTCGGTCGAGACGATGTTCCCGCGGTTGATGTCCCCTCCGTCGCCGCCTGCGGCGGCAGCCGATGGCGGTGTTTTGCCCGGCGGGAGCTGGTCGTTGCCGTTGTTGTCCTTGGTCTCGGGTGATTCTTTAGGACTTAGTTTTTTCTTTTTGAGCCTTGCCATGTCTTTCCTCAATTAAAAATTTAAGATCAAAATCAAGAATGGTTTTAGGTGTCTAAGTTCCTTACTTGTTTGGCATAGGTCTGGATGAAGTTACGCCGCGGCTCGACCTGATCGCCCATCAGGATATCGAAGGTCTTGTCCGCCTCCACCGAGTCTTCCAGCTTCACTTGTAAAAGCGTGCGCTTTTCCGGGTCCATGGTGGTTTCCCACAACTGTTCCGGGTTCATTTCGCCCAATCCTTTGTAACGCTGGATGGCGAGGCCTTCCTTCCCGAAGTCCTTCACCTTCTCGACGAACTCGTACATGGATTCCAGGAAATAATCATGGCCGTTATGGACGATGACGTATTCAGGCTTGATCTCCTTCACCTTGGCGTCGGACTTGTCCTCTTTTTCCGGTGGGAAAAGCTCGGATAGTTCCACGCCGCGGGTGGCCATTCGCTTGACGATATCCTCCAGCTGTTTGACTTCCGCCATATCCTTGATGGCCTTGACCTTGATCATGTCCTTCACGTCGCGGCCCGTGTCGTAGACGAAATCCATTCCTTCGTCGGCGGATTTGCCCTTTTCGGCGGCCTTTTTCATGTCCTTGAGCTTTTGCTTCACCTTCTCGACCTTGTCGTCCTTTTCACCTTCGGTGTAGGCATGATCGACGCCCAGTGGGCTTTCGATCTCATAAAGGGGCTTTTTCTTCTTGCCGGTCAGGGCTTCCAGGAATTCCTGGAGGTTCAGCCCCGCCTTTTGAAGGGTGGCGCCGATGGATTCCATGCGGATCAGGTCCGAAACCAGGTCCTTGAGCTTTTCCTGGGGATATTCGGTGCGGGCTTTCCCTTTCAAACGGTAAAGCCGAACGCCTTCCATGCCTTCTTCCAATAGGAACCGGGTCATGTCGGCCTCGGCCTGGAGGTACATCTCTTTCTTCCCGCGCTTGACCTTATAAAGCGGGGGTTGGGCGATGTAAATATAACCGTGTTCCAAGAGGGGCTTCATTTGGCGGTAGAAAAAAGTGAGAAGAAGCGTACGGATATGGGAACCGTCCACGTCGGCGTCCGTCATGATGATGATGCGATGGTAGCGGGCTTTCTCGACCGAGAAATCATCCTCACCGATGCCCGTCCCCATAGCGGTGATGAGAGTGCGAATTTCCTCGTTATTTAAGATCTTGTCGATGCGGGCCTTCTCCACGTTCAGGACCTTACCCTTAAGGGGCAAGATAGCCTGGAACTTACGATTCCTTCCCTGCTTGGCCGAACCACCGGCCGAGTCACCCTCGACCAGGTAAATTTCGCTCTTGGCCGGGTCTTCCTCTTGGCAGTCGGCTAGTTTTCCCGGGAGGGAGGATATTTCCAACGCTCCCTTGCGGCGGGTCAGGTCCCGCGCTTTGCGGGCGGCCTCGCGGGCCTTGGCGGCCATGAGACACTTGCCCACGATACGGCGGGCCACTGTCGGATTCTGCTCAAAAAATGTCCCTAGTCCATCGTTACAGGCCTGGCGAGTGATGCCTTCCACTTCCCCGTTCCCCAGCTTGGTCTTGGTCTGGCCTTCGAACTGCGGGTCCGGAACCTTGACCGAGATGACGGCGGTCAAACCCTCACGCACGTCGTCGCCCGAAATGGGTGGATCGGATTCTTTAATGAGGGAATTCTTCTTGGCGTAATCATTGATGGTACGGGTTAGGGCAGAACGGAAACCCTGTACGTGGGTGCCGCCTTCGATGGTGTTGATGTTATTGACGAAGGAGAAAACCGTTTCGGCATAAGACTCGTTGTACTGGATGGCGACTTCCACCATCACCTTGTCTTTTTCCTTTTCGAAATAAAGCGGTGTGGTGAAGAGGGTTTCTTTGCTTTCGTTCAAGGCCTTAACGAACTGGATGATGCCACCGTTGTATTGGAAAACCGATTCCTTACCCTTACCCCGCTCGTCGGTGAGCTTGATGTATATGCCCTTGTTGAGGAAGGCGAGCTCGCGCAGACGTTTGGCCAGGATATCGAAAGAATAAACCGTTTCGGTGAAGATCTCCGAGTCCGGCAGGAAGGTGACCTTGGTGCCGGTCTTCTTGGCCTCGCCGATGGATTTGATCTTTCCTTCGGGCTTGCCGCGCTTGTAGGACTGGTACCAGACCTTCCCTTCGCGACGCACTTCCACTTCCATCCATTCGGACAGGGCGTTCACGACCGAAGCGCCCACACCATGCAAACCGCCGGACACTTTGTAGGTATCGTGGTCGAATTTTCCGCC
>CAZLND010000251.1:0-4119 GCA_964560635.1 uncultured bacterium
CCTTGGCCTCCCTGCTCGGCGGTGATATAGTTGGGGCCTTCAATCCCCAGGAGAGGTCCCTATGACAACCAAGATCCGTTTAGCCCATAGCCCGGACGCCGACGACGCTTTCATGTTCTATGGCTTGGCCAAGAACAAGATCGACACCGAAGGCATCGAGTACAAGCACATCCTCAAGGACATCCAGACCCTCAACGAATGGGCCAAGGAAGGCCGCATGGAAGTAACCGCCATATCGGCCCATGCCTACGCCTATGTGAAGGACAAGTACGCCATCCTGACCCACGGGGGAAGCATCGGGAAGAATTACGGCCCCATGATCATCGCCAAGAGCCCGGTGTCCTTGGAAAGCCTCAAGGGCAAGAGGATCGCCATTCCCGGAAAGATGACCAGCGCTTATCTGGCCTTAAAACTTTGTTTTCCCGATTTCCAGGAAGTGGTCGTGGATTTCGATCAGATCATGGATGAAGTGGCCAAGGGGAATGTGGACGCGGGTCTCATCATCCACGAGGGCCAATTGACCTACCAAGAAAAGGGATTCCACAAGATCGTCGATATGGGCGAATGGTGGTTCAAAAAGACCGGCATGGTGCTTCCCATGGGTGTCAACGCCATTCGGCGCGACCTTCCTGAGGACATCAAAAAGAAGGTCTCCAGCCAGCTCAAAAGATCCATCCAATATTCCCTCGACCACCGGGAAGCGGCCCTGGATTACGCCCTGGCCTTCGGCCGAGGTCTTTCCAAGGACATAGCGGATAAGTTCGTCGGCATGTGGGTCAATGACCGCACGGTGGACATGGGCGAAGAGGGCCAGAAGGCCATCCGGGCTTTCCTCAAAGAAGGCGAACAAAAGAAACTTATCCCCGCCATCGGCGAGATCGAGTTTGTCGCCTAAGGCCCGGACGCCCAAAACCAAAGTCGAATGGCACCTTTATGTGGCCGAATGCGCGGACGGGTCCTATTACACCGGCATCGCCAAGGATGTGGAAAAACGCATCGAAGCCCATAATTCGGGCAAGGGCGCCAAATACACGGCCACCCACGGGCCTGTCCAGTTGGTCTTCCAGGAACCCCAGGCCGATTACTCCACGGCGTTACGTCGTGAGTATCAGATCAAGACGCTTCCCAAGAAACGAAAGACCCGTTTTATCGGGGGCGAAGCCTTGCCTCCGCCGGCCGAAAAAGCCAAAATGACCTTCCAACGAAAAAAGAGGAAATCCAAAAGGCGCCGTCGCCGGAAAAAGGCAGGGAAGTGAGCTCGAACGTCCTAGAAGTCGGAGCGGCGCTGGTTTTCAAGAATGGGAAATTCCTCATCACCCAGCGCAAAGACGACGATTCTTTCGGCGGCTATTGGGAATTGCCCGGCGGTAAGAAGGAACCCACCGAATCCCTGGAGGAATGCGTCATCCGGGAACTAAAGGAAGAGTTGGACATCGAGGTCGAGATCCAGCACTTTTTCCGCATCCTGACCTATCACTATCCCCAGCGGTCCGTCCGGCTCAACATCTTCTTCTGTTCCCATAAGAGCGGGGAACCCAAACCCATTGAGTGCCAGGACCTGACTTGGGTGGAACCCAAGGATATGCCCAACTATAAGTTCCCGGACGCGGACCAGACTCTTGTTCATGAGCTTTCCCAGCGCAATGACTGGGATGTGTATTTGGACAATTTGAAGTACCCACACGAGTACCTGGAGGGCCTGCGGCTCTTCAATTCAGCCCAGTATTTCGAATGCCATGAGATGCTGGAAGACCTTTGGCACCCCGCCGAGGGGTTGGACCGGCTCCATTACCAAGGCATCATCCAGGCCGCCATCGCGGTGGAACATTTCCGGAAGGACAATTGGCCGGGGGCCATGGGGCTATACGAGAAGGCCTGCGAGAAATGGGCCCAGCTTCCGGAAAGTTATATGGGATTGGACCTGAAGTGGCTGAAGGAAAAACTGGATGTCTTTTTCGGCCAGGTGCAGAAAGCCGGTCCTATCGGCATGCGCGGGGTGGATATCGCTCTGGTGCCGAAGATACCTATTCCAAATTAAATTGTTGTCATTGCGAGGAGTGGGCCGCGAATAGCGGCCTAGTTACGACGAAGCAACCCCAGTTAAAAATGGTTTTGCTTAGGCAAAGCTCGCCTGTCGTTAATCCTAGAGTTATTTAAAACTGAGATTGCTTTGTCATTTTCGCCCGCCTATTCGGCGGGCATTCCTCGCAAAGACGACAGGGTTATTTAGTTAATGTGTTCCGTACCCACATCGGATATTTGATCCTCTCCAGCGCGCTGTTCTTTGTGAATTCCTTGAACTCATTCTCGCCCATCTTTCCGGCTTTATCGTGGTTCAGGGTCAGTATTTCCGGTCGGGGTTGGAAAGCTTCCTCCCGTCCCGCGGGGGCGTTGGTGTTATAAGGGCAAACGGTTTGGCAGAGGTCACAACCCGCCAGGTAACCGTGAAGATGGGCTTCCTTGAGCAGGTCCGAGCGGTGTTCCAAGGTCAAATAACTGATGCATTTGTTGGCATTGAGCAGTCCCGCTTCCTCCAAGGCCCCGACGGGGCAGGCATCCAGACAGGCGGTGCAGGTCTTACAGAGGTTATCTACTGGCTCCTCATAGGCCAGTTCCGCATCGGTAAGAATTTCCCCAAGGAACAAAAAGGACCCGAATTTTTTATTCAAGAGAAGGGTGTTCTTGCCCGCCCAGCCCAGACCCGCCTGGGCGGCGTAACTGCGTTCCAACACCGGCCCCGTATCCACGTAATGTTTGGCCTTCACGCCGGGTGCCAATTCCCTTAGATAACCAGCTAGGGCTTCGAGTTTCTCTCCCATGACTTCGTGATAATCCTTCCCCCAGGCGTAACAGGAAATGGGGTGCTTTTCTAAAAGGGGATAATGCTCAGGTTTGGGGTTGTAGCTTAAGGCCACGCAAAAGACCGACTTGGCCCCGGGTAAAAGGGAAGAAGGATCACCCCGTTCCACTTTGCGGCGCTCCAAGTAGCCCATCTCACCCGCGTAGCCCTTCTTCAGCCATTCCAGGAAATCAGGATAGTTGGAAGGTGTAACGGCGGGCGTGGCTCCGGAAAGCTCGAAACCCAATTCGGAAGCTTTGGTCTTCAGTTGTTGGGTGAGTTGGACGGCGTTCATCAGCTCTTGAGTTTGGGAAGGGTTTGGCCAATAGCGCTCGCAAGGGACAGCAAAGCGATGATGAGGACCAAGGGATGGAACTTGGGAACCCTGAAATAAATGATAACCGCCAAGACCACTACGCCCCAGGAAAAGAGGATCCAAAAAAGGTCGTTGGAACTTCCCGATAGGCCCTGGAATTCCCTTAACTTGGCGGTGAATTGTTGGGGGCTGTAGCGTTCGCGTGTCTCGACATTATCAGCTTGGCCGCCCAATTCCCGCAGGAGCACATCCACCAGGCATAACTGGAGCTCCAGGGCCTGATGGGGCGAGTTGGTGGGCATGCTGACGCTGAAGACGCCCTTGGTTTCGTTGTAGCCCAGCGTGCATTTGATCTCGGGGGGACCGGGCTCCAAGAAGCGAACGCTTTCCCATTTGTCCGCGGTGCCCTTGACCGTGATCTCCACGGGCAAGCCGCGCCGGTGCAACTCCTCCAACAAAGCGGGTGCCGTGGGAAGGTCGTTTTTTTCCGGGGTGATGATGTATTCAGCCATGATCCAGATGCTCTCCGTGAACGATTCGAGGTTGGGACAAAAAAGTAAGGGCGGGCCGAAGCCCGCCCTTACGGACGACGTTCGATCAAATGGTGGTTACTTCGCGGCCGCGGTTTGCACACCCTCGCGATAGTGAGGGGTCCAGCCCGTTTGGTCCTTGAACAACCGGACGCAGTGGATCTTTTTCTCATCGGTCAGGTAGAAGCGGTGGAAGCGGTTGGCCGGGACCGAGATGTAGTCCTGGGGTTCGACGAGGACCTTCATCCAGCGGTCATCCAGGCTGCGGATCTCGAACACCCCCGAACCTCCTACGACGAACCGGACCTCGTCATCGGTATGAAGATGCTCACCTACGAACTTGTCACAAAGAGCCTGGAAGTTGGGCATTTCGGGCCACATCTTCACTTGGTCCATGGTCACATAGCTGTTCTCTTGCATGATCTTTTCCAAGG
>CAZLND010000252.1:0-4048 GCA_964560635.1 uncultured bacterium
TGGGCTTGGGATAAAGTAACGCGCATTCCAGGAACAAGGACGGCCATGCGCCGATTTGTCATTCTTAACATTATAAAAATGGAGATCGGTATTATACCGACTTCCATTTTCCACGCGGTTCACCGCGTGGTCCATTAAGGAAAGCCGGCATGCGCGATACCTTTTGCCTCAAATGGGACCAGGAACACGGCGCCAAACTGGTGGATTTCCACGGTTGGAACATGCCGGTCTCCTACGCGAGGGGCATCCTCTTCGAGCACGAGGCTACCCGGACCAGCGCGGGACTCTTCAATATCTCCCACATGGGGCGCCTTCGCATCCACGGCCCCCAAGCCTACAAGTTCTCCCAATACGCTTTCACCAACGACCTTTCCAAGGTCAACATCGGCAGCGCGCTTTACGGGTTCCTCCTCAACGACAAGGGCGGCATCATTGACGACGTCATCATCTATAAAGAAGCCAATGACCGATTCCTTTGGATCATCAACGCGGGCGGACGGGAAACGGACGTGGAGCACTTGAAGCGTCTCTCAGCGGGCAAGGACCTGAAGATGGACCTGCTCTCGGACGAGACGGCGCTCTTGGCCTTGCAAGGCCCCAAGGCCGACGCGGTCCTGAAGCGATTGGTCAAGGACGTGGACCTGGATAAGGTCCCCTATTTCGGTTTCGGGAGGGGAACCCTCCAGGGAAAACCCGTTTTCATCATGGCCACCGGTTACACCGGTGAGGACGGTTACGAAGTGATGGTGGACGTGAAGGACGCGCCGATGGTCTGGGACCTTTTGGCCACCCAGCCTGAAGTCACGCCCTGCGGTTTGGGCGCCCGGGATTCGCTGCGGTTGGAGGCGGGCCTGCCCTTGCACGGGAACGATATCGACGCGACCACCCAGCCTTATGAGGCGGGCCTGGGTTGGGCGGTCAAGATGGATAAAGAAGGGGGCTTCTTTGGTCGGGAAGCGCTCAACAAGAATCCTTCGCGCAAACTCATTGGCATCACTCTCGAGGGGCAAAATATCCCCCGTTCTCACTACAAGGTCGTCTCCAACGGACAGGAAGCGGGAGAAGTCACCAGTGGCGTTTTCTCACCCACCCTCAAAAAGGGCATCGCGCTGGCTTACGTGAAGACCGAATTCCTGGACAAACCGCTGGCGGTGGATATCCGGGGCAAGGCCGTACCCGCTACCGTAACGAAACTTCCCTGGGTCAGGCACGTCACCAAATCCAAAGCCAAGTAAATCCCGTTCGCCTCCCTTGATCGAACTTTTACCCGGATAGGATCCCAAGGCCGATAGCTGATTTTTTTCATGTAATCGGTTTTCCGCCAGAATTAAGGGTTTTAACCATGGGATGGAAGGTCTTCGTTCCCGGCCTTTATCCTCTTTCCCCTGTAAAAAGTGGTAATATTTGGACTGCTTAGCCGCCCCTATTTTGATCGAACCTGAAATTTAATGGGAACTTATGAAACGTCATTCTTTTACTCGTATCGTTTTTTTCGCGGCTTCGGGTTTTCTTTGCTTTTCCGCTTTGGGGCCCACGCCCCACTCCATCGCCGCTAAACCCTCTCGTAAGTTGCCTTTTCATCCTCCTTCCTACCATACGGGACATCTTGTCGCGAATTACGGCAAACTGCCCCTGGCGTTCGAGCCCAACCAAGGCCAAACGGACCCTCGGGTCCAATTCCTTTCGCGCGGAAGCGGTTATACCCTTTTCATCACCTCCCAAGAGGCGGTGCTTTCCTTAAAGAAGCCGAAGTCCTTCATGAAGGATCATCCGACCAAAAAGACTTGGCATAAAAATTCATCTTTTCCCACACCGGACACCTCTACGCCGACAGTCTTGCATTTGAAATTGGAAGGCGCACAGAGCGGGGTCCCATTCGAGGGCCAAGACGAGCTTCGCGGTGTTTCCAATTATTTCATCGGCAAGGATCGGTCCAAATGGCTCAAGAATGTCCCGCAATATTCCAAAGTCTCAGCCAAGGGACTCTATGCGGGCGTGGACATGGTCTACTACGGGAACCAGGGGAAATTGGAATATGACTTCGTGGTCCAGCCCGGATCGGATCCCGGGAATATCCATTTAAAGGTAGAGGGCGCCAAAGAGGTCCGAGTGAACGAGCAAGGGGACATGGAACTATCCACCGAACAGGGGAAGGTGGTCTTCCGCGCGCCGACGGTTTATCAGGTAACAGGAGGCAGCCGTAATCCCGTGGTGGGGCGTTATAAACAAGAAGAAGGGGACCGGATCGGATTCGAAGTGAAGGATTATGACCGAGGTAAGCCTCTGGTCATCGACCCGGTGTTGGATTATTCGACCTTTTTGGGTGGAACGGGTTTTGACTGGGGGAACAAGATCGCCGTGGACGGGAGCGGGAACGCTTATGTGGTGGGTTATACCCGAGGCGCCGATTTTCCTGTCACAAATCCTTCCGTGATCTTGGGGCCGCAAAATGCTTTTGTAACTGAATTGGATCCCACCGGGTCCACGCTTCTTTTTTCCACTTATTTGGGTGGGAATGGGATGGACTTTGGCCAAGACATCGCATTGGACAACGCGGGGGATATTTTCGTAACGGGTTATACCAATTCCACCAACTTTCCCACCGTCGCTCCCCTTCAGGGGACCTTGATGGGGAATGATAATGTCTTTGTGTCCGTTATCGGTCCGGGAGGAAGTTCCCTTGGTTTTTCCACCTATCTGGGCGGTTCGGCCTACGATCAAGGCATGGGGATCGCCGTTGATGGAGGGGGCAATATCTATGTGACCGGGGTGACCGATTCCCCGGATTTTCCGACCTTGAACGCGATCCAGCCGGCCATGAGCAATCCAAACGCGAATGCCTTCATTTTCAAGATCAACGCCGGAGGGGCAACGGCCGCTTACTCGACTTTTCTGGGCGGGAACGCATTTGATTGGGGCTCGGCCATCGCTGTGGATGGGAGCGGCAACGCCTATATAGGTGGTTTGACCAGCTCATCCGATTTTCCAACGGTCAACGCTTTTCAACCCACTTATGGCGGGGTGCAGGATGGGTTCGTGACCGAGGTCAATGCCGCGGGAAACGCCTGGGCTTATTCCACTTTTATAGGTGGATCCAACGCCGAAGCTTGCTACGGTATCAAATTGGACGGTAGCGGGAACATTTACGTGTCGGGGAACACCCAATCCGCGGACTTTCCCTTGATGAACCCCATCCAGCCGACCTTGCTGACCGGCAGTGGTAACGCGTTCGTTTCCGAGATCGCGGCGGCAGGAAACTCCCTGGTTTATTCCACTTATTTGGGTGGGACCGGCGGTGGCGGAGATGTGGCGAATGGCATCGCGGTGGACGGGAGCGGGAACGCTTATGTGGGAGGATGGACAACTTCCACCGATTTCCCGACCGTCAACCCCATTCAAGCTTCCATGTTGAACCCAAGTGTCACCAGTTTCGTGACCCAGATCGCGGCTGGCGGTGGTTCCTTGCTTTTTTCCACTTATCTAGGCGGTACGGGGCAGGACCAAGGAAGCGGCATCGCCTTGGATAGTACGGGAAATATTTTCGTGACGGGTGTCACCAATTCCTCCGACTTCCCGACCCTTAACCCTTTCC
This sequence comes from uncultured bacterium, assembly GCA_964560635.1. Taxonomy (GTDB): domain Bacteria; phylum Oederibacteriota; class Muellerivitia; order Muellerivitales; family Muellerivitaceae; genus CAZLND01. The sequence goes on from CAZLND010000252.1 coordinate 3,593, forward strand.
AATCCGGCTTCGCGGGCGTTGTTGACGCCTATATCTCGAAGATATCCATGGCGACTCCAACCCCCACGCCCACTTCTACCGATACTCCCACTGACACCCCGACTTTCACCCCAACCGCGACCCCTACTTTCACATCGGCCTTTACCGACACTTTCACGTTCACTCCAACCGATACCCCTACCGCGACATTCACCTTCACGTCCACCAACAGTCCAACCGATAGCCCTACCTTTACCTCCACAGGTACCCCGACCTTCACTTTCACCGTTACCCCCACGCCCACCCAGCCGGTGGTGCAAGTGGCTGTGGGTCCCGCTCCGCCCCCGAACCAAACTTTGATACCCGGGACCAGCAATAGTTCGGTATTACAACTGACCATTACCAACCAAAGCGGGGAGACGGTGCAATTGACCGGGATGACCCTGACGGCCTCGGGAACAGGGAACAGCGCCACCG
>CAZLND010000253.1:0-4038 GCA_964560635.1 uncultured bacterium
TCCTCGTACAACTCCCGGGTGGGATCGTAGGAGACGTTCAAAAGCTTGACCTCTCCCCCCTTCTCCCCCGTTTTCTCGGCGGCCGACACCAACGAAACTTGGCTTGTCGACAAGATCAAACCCAATGCCAATCTGATGATTTTCTTATTCATTTCATTCTCCTTAGTTCGGTTGAGCGGGAGACCTTCATAAAAAAGCCTCCCCCTCGGATGGATAAATTAGATGGAAAGCTGCGATTGGACCGTCACGACCTGATAGGCCTCCACCCCGTCCAGCAAATGGTCTTCCCAATTGAGGCTCAACTTATAGGCATCCTTGTTCTGGAACCAATCCAAACCGACCGTGATCGTGTCAAATTCCTGGTCATAGGCCGAACGAGCCCATTGGTTGAAATTGTACCCGTCCCAACGAGCGCCCAACCGCAAGTCCTGATAGCGGTAGCTGGTTGTCAGGTAATAAGCCGTCGGATTGATCTGCGTGGTAAGTGCCGGCAATGCCAGGAATTTCTTGGTGGCGTTAACGGTCGGGATCGACGGCGTCCAAACGGTATTGTTGGGGGTGCTGTTGTCGAGGACATTCAAATTACCGGTGATGAATTCCCCCTGGAGCTTCAAGCCGTTGTAGATCCAGCGGCCTTCCACTCCCACGTCCCAGCGGGCGCCATTCTCTTCCCATCCGTCATAGCCGGAGACTCCCACAAAGAGGTTCTTGTCGTAGGTGAACCCAACACGGCCGGCCAGGTCCTTGTCCACGTTGCTATCGGCCGTGCTTTGTCCCGAGCCCTGGACAACCGAAAGAACGTATTCGCCCTGGAGCGGAAGGTCGCCAAAGGGAATGCCAGTCCCGGCCAATTGCACGCCGATATCGCGTTTGTTTCCGAAGGCGGTGGAAAGATTGGAGAGGTTGTTGAAGTCCCCATCATTGCTGGCCCAACGCCCTTCCAATTCTTGGGCGAATTTATTCTGTCCCAGGATGACGGTGGCGTAAGGACTATAGGCGACCCTCACGTAGAGGTCCTTTACCAGCGAGAAAGGATTGATATTGCCCGGGACAGCGCCAAGACCGGTGGAACCGGTGTAGGTCAGAGCGGAACCATTCGTGGTTCCCAATCCGTTGAAACTAGCCTGGGTTGGATCGACCTTGACCAGCCAGCTGATCTTCGGATTCGAGCCGATGTCCGAACCCAACGAGATCTCACCTCGTTTGAAGGAGAAGGCATCCCATTGGTTCTTGGAGGTGTTATAACCATTGCTCCCGATCGTGTTCGCAAAGCTGTCATGCGTATACCAGAACTGGATCAAGGCTCCCACCTTCACATTCGACTTTTCCAAGGCCGCTAAACGGTTGTTCAGCCCCTCGATATCCGATACCGAGATAGCCTCCGGCTTGTCTTGGAAGTCCGCATCCTGTTTCGGCTCATCCTCCGCCAAAACCCTGGCGACCGTCAGGAACAGGCTCGCCAGTAAGATCAACGAATAAGAAAATAGCTTTTTCATTGTAAAACCCCTTTTTAAAATTTCCCATTTTGTATCGCGGAGGGTTTCCGCTCGGGGTCTTCAGGAATTTCCCGACCCCACAAATAGCGGGTCGGGATATGGACTATCTCGAAGACCGCTTTAGCCCTCTTTTTCAGCCTGACAAAAGTCATCCGGCTGAACGGCGGGGGCAAGTTGGCATTTAAATCCCGCCTTGAAACAGTTATTGGAACCTGACTACTCCGTATCACCTCCTTTTATTTATGGATCGAGTTATCCCCCACTTTGAAATCCTGCTTATTTCTTGTTCGGCTGGGGCGTCAAGCGCAAGTAAGGCCGAACCACTTTGTAACCTTTTGGAAAACGTTGTTTAAGCTCCACCTCGTCCTTCAAGGCCGGAACAATGACCACGTCCTCGCCGTCTTTCCAATTCACCGGGGTGGCAACTTTGTAATTGTCCGTCAATTGCAAAGAATCGATGACCCGGAGGATCTCGTTGAAATTCCGGCCCGTACTGGCCGGATAGGTGATGGTGGCTCGGATCTTCTTGTCACCGTCGATGATAAAGACCGACCGGACCGTCAAATTGGCCAAGGAATTCGGATGGATCAGGTCGTACAAAAGCGACACCTTATGGTCGCTGTCAGCCAGGATCGGGAAATTTACCTGGGTGCCCTGTGTCTCGTTGATATCCGGGATCCAACCTTTGTGGTTCTCCACCGTATCAACTGAAAGAGCTATGGCCTTGACCCCCCGTTTTTCAAATTCCGGCTTCAACTTTGCCGTGAATCCCAACTCAGTGGTGCAAACGGGCGTGAAATCGGCCGGGTGGGAAAAGAAAACCACCCAATTCTTACCGGCCCATTCGTAGAAGTGGATCGGTCCTTCGCTGGATTCCTGCGTAAAGTCGGGTGCGACATCGCCTAGTCTGAGTGCCATGACCTGCCTCCTGAAATTTAAGTTCTAAAGGATCCGAAAACAAAAAAACCCGAGACCGCTTTGGAAGCGGCTCGGGTTTCCGGAAGTTCTGGAAATCGGGTGCCGCTTTAGCTCCCTGTTCATTGATCCCTAAGAAAGATACTCTTGGAAACCAATCCGGCCGGGGCAAGTTGGTGATTAACGCCTCGCCGGTGCGACCCTGCAAAACCCACAAAACATTGAAAAAAGCCTGGAAAATAAAAAACCCGGGCCGCCTTTAAAGCGGTCCGGGTTTAGGAGGATTCTCTTAAACTTTTTACCGCTTTAGCTCGCTGTTCGCCTTTCGGCACGCCGGAGCAAGTTGGAACTTAAAGCCCGCGTTTGATGTGTTGAATATTATCCAACCCCGCTCCAAGTGTCAAGGTCGAATTAAAAATTTTGTATCGTCTCAAAACCTTACTTTTGAATAAGGAGTTTGGAGATCTGTTTTTGGATGAAGTGTCCATTGGCGTCCGTCAGGTCGGTCACCACCAGGTAAAGCCCGCTAGCTAACCCGGAAGCGTCCAGGCTCGCTTGGTTGGAACCCGCCACCCCTTGAGTCGTGCGTATCAGTTCACCTGCCACGTCGTACATTCGAACGGTCAGGGTCAAGCTCAAAGGCGAGTTGATCGATACGGTGGTTCCGGTTGCCCCACCCGTCAGGATATTCGGACCCACTTGAACCAGCCCATTGGCACCCGAGTTGTGGCCCGCTTGCACCACGATGCCTTGCGAGATGACTGTCTGGGAACCCGCGCCGTTCGCCATCACCACTTCCACAACGTAATGTCCGCTAGTGGCCATCGCGCCCGAATCCGATGTCCCATCCCAAACAATGCTGACCCCGTTGGCACCCGTGATGGTCAAGGTATTGTTCCCTCCGGGAACGGGCGTTCCGGAAGTCGGTTGGATGAAGGCGCTCGAGATCTGGAAGTTGGACAATGAAACGTTCTTCGGGTCGTCCACGTAACCATAGAGATGTTTGATGATCTCGCCCGCCTCGTTATAGATGTTCACCTGGATCTTCGCGACGTTCCGGCTCACGGTCACTTGTTCATCCACTGAAGTGGTCACCCCGAACGGATCGGTGCTGGACACCTGCAGGGTGTATTTACCATTGCTGGCTGGGGTCCCGTTCTGGGTTGTCCCATCCCAAGCCGTCAGTTGCTGCCCGTCCACCACCACCCCGATGACGTCTTGCAGGCTCGTGATGACAGGGTTCTGTGTCTGAAGGGCGTTCACCGCCGAGGAAAGTTCTGTCACCGATAATTGTTTCACCAATTCCCCGGTCTCGTTATAGACGCCCACCTTCACCGTGAAAAGCTCCGCCAGGGGTATCGAAACAGAAGTCGTTTTGGGTGAACTTTGGCCCGTGTAAGTGACTTGGGCGTTGTTCTTCAAGACATCCCCTACCTTCACTTGGTTGTCCACTACCCCGTGATAGGTCAATACATAGACGCCCTGGGGCAAGGAAGCCCAATTCCAGGTCAGGGTCGACAAGGACGTTGTCTCCGTCCCACCCATAGGCACCGCGTCCACCGAGATATTCATCAAGTGGCTCGGCAACACATCCGTCACCTGCACGTTCTGCGCCGCCGCGCCGGAA
>CAZLND010000254.1:0-4012 GCA_964560635.1 uncultured bacterium
CTTCCCGCACCAGGGGCTGGTCCCTCAAAAGGTCCCGGGTCTTGGAAAGCAGATCATCGAAATCCAAGAAGCCTTGGCGGGTCTTGACGGAGGAGTACTCCTCCAGATAATCCCAAAGCCAATTCACGACCGAAAGAAGGGCGGCGTTCTTCACCTGACCCGCGAATTCCCCATGGAGCTCGCCCAGCCTTTTTACTTCTTCTTTAAGGGGTTTCAACACACCCTTTTCCCATCGGGTCTCGGCCCCCGATTTGGAGGAGGGTATCTCGAGATTGGCCATGATGACTGGATCCGTCTTGTCCGCGAAGGAGCCCCAGGCCCTAAAAAGGTCCGTCAGGTTCCGGTACATCGGATCTGCGTCTTCCTTGCATTGCTTGAGATAGCCGGGGATCTTCCCGCAAAAGGCCGCTATCTCCCGGACCAGGGATTGGGTTTCGGGCATCGAGCCCGCTTGGGGTCGGGTCAAAAGCGAGCGGTTCTTGAGCAATTGGTCCTTCAGGTTCTCGATCTGGCCGAAACTGCCGCCCAGTTTTAGGAACCGGGAGAGAAGTTCCACTTCCTGCGCCAATGCCTTCTTGAGCCAGCCTTCCCAAGCTTGATTTTCCAAGGCGTCGGCTTGGACCTGGTCCAGGACCGCGAAACGGGGGTCCACTTTCGCCTCGACCGGATATTCACGGATGATGGAAGAGCAGAAGGAATGGATGGTGGAGATGGAAGCTTGTTCCAGGTCTTTCAGGGCCTGCCGGATCAAGACCGGATCGAGGGTCGGATCGTCGAAGGACCTTTCCAGCTTGATGCGAAGCCGTTCGACCAATTCCCCGGCGGCTTTGTCAGTGAAGGTAATGGCCGCGACTCGCGGCAGGGCTACCCCTTCTTTCAAAAGGATGGCCGCGAGCCGGTCGATGAGCAGGGTCGTTTTGCCCGTACCCGCTCCCGCGTCCACAGCAAAGGAGGTGGACAGTTCGGTGACGATGGCTTCCCGGGCCTTGGCGTCAGAGATCATCCAGTCCCCCCAACTGATAATAGATGGCGACTTTAGGATCATCCTTTTTGCGTTCGCCCCGATTCTCCATACCCGTACCGCAGAGACGGCGGTAGTCGCAATGCTCGCACTCCCTACCCACGGCCGGGAAAAGACCTTTCTGCGCGCCTTCGCTCACGGTTGAAAGGACTTGGGAAAGGATGTTTTGGATCTGGTCGGGCGATTCGGGCGTGAAGGGAACCTGCTTATACCCGCCCTTGCGGGTGATGTAATCGTAAAGGGCTTGTCCCGCTTCCTTTTCGGGATAAAGCTTGGCCAAGGCCCAAAGATAAAAAGGAAGCTGGAGCTTGGTGCCAGCTTTCACGCTGTTCTTGGAAACACCGCTGGAACTGCCGCTTTTGTAATCCACAACTCGGAGCTTCTGACCGTCTTTGGAGATATCCACCCGGTCCATCCGGCCCTGAAGGCGGAGAGCGGCCCCATCGGCTAAGGTGAACTCCACTTCCGTGGTTTCATCCTTTCGGCCCGAACCAAAACCGATCTCGAACCCGAAAGGGGTCCATTGGGCCTCTTGGAACACTTCACCCAGGACCCTTTTCATGTCGTCCAGCATCTGGCCCTTTTCCCAAGCCCAAAGAGCGGGAGCGCCGGAAACGCCTTCTTTTTCAAAGCGGCGGAAAGCCTTTTGGGTCTCTTCCTCAAGCGTCTTCTCGCCGGCTTTAGGGTCAGGTGTTTTAAGCCAACCTTCCTTCAGGCCCAGACGCAGGGTTTGTTCCAAGATATCGTGCATCAAATTGCCGCGGTCCGACGCTTGGAGTTCCAGGACCTTTTCGGGCTCCGGGGTGACAGTCAAGCGAAGCACATACTTATAGAAATACCTCAAGGGACAAGCCGCGAAAGTTTCGAGCCGAGAAGCCGAAAGACGCTTATCCGCCAGCGAATGGTTCTTCAACAGGGCTTGAAGAGCTTCTTTATCTTTCAGGATGCCGTCATAAGCGGTGAAGACCCTGGCCGCCTGCCGGTTTTTCAAAAGGTCGCGGCCTTCGAAATAAAAGGGTTTATCTTTCACTACCGCCAAGGCCGCGGTGGGGTCGCCTTGGCGCCCCAAGTGGATGGCGGTCAAAAGGGTTTCCAGGGAATCGGCGCAGGGGGCCAGGTCCTTTTGGATCCAATCGTTGACCAGGACCGCTTTCACCAGCCCTTGGGCGTTCCCCAATCGGGTGATGCGCTTGCCCAGGACCGCCTCGGCGGATTCGAAGAGATAAATGGAAGGGGTCCGTGGCGAACCGGTCGAGGGATTCAAATGGGGCGCGGTCAGGAGGATGGCTTTCTTCGCGCTTCGAATGGTCAGGGTGAAAAGGAGCCTCTCTTCCAAAATGCCGGCTTGCTTCAAAGCGATCTCCGCACCCTCGCCCTTGGCATTGAGGAGTACCCTTTCGCTATCCAATAGGAGCGGGTCCTGCCGCACTAACCGGGGAATGGATTTCTCGACCAATCCCGGTAAGGCCACCACGTCAAAGGGAACGCCCCGAGCCTGCATCAAGTCCACCACCTGTACCCCGCCTGGGTCGAGGGATCGGGCTTTCATCGCGCGTTCCTCGAGGAAGGACTTCAGGAGGGAACGAAAATCTTCCGGCTTCAGGTTCAATTGGAAGAAATGGGTGAGGAGCCCGAAAGATTCGAGCACTTCCTTCACCTGGGCCAAGGTCTCCGAACGGGAACAGGTCCGATCCAGCCAATCACAAAGGAGCCGCGCCCGGTCCTTGGAGCGTTCGAATTCCGCCCCGGTCTTGAACAAAGAAGCTAGGACCTTTTCGAAAGCTTGGGAGGATCGGAGTTCTTCCGTGACCGACGACGGTTCCTCCTCCTCTCGATTCCCCTTTTGTTTGTGGGCTCGCCAGGAAAGGACGCGGGCTTGCCATTCCTTCTCGCCTTCCACGACCCGCGCTTCACGGCTGAGGACATCCCAATAAGAAGGGTTCCATTCCTCGACCCTTAATTGAAAGGCCGAAGGTTCCAGGTTCGGGCAGGACAAGAGGTCCATCACCGATTCCCGGGGAAAACCCTCGCGGAAACAATCGACCAGGAGCAGGAGGGTCTTGGCCTCTGGTGATTCCAGTAAAGGGCCGGGAATGCTCTTGGAAAGGGGAATGCCCTGGGCTTGGAAAGCGGCCGGGAGGATCTTGCGGTATTGGACCGGGTCCCGCAGGACCACCGCGCAATCGGAAAGATAGACTTCCCGCTGGTCGGCTTCCTCGAACAAGGCCCGCGCCACTTCCCTAGCCTCACGCGGTTCCCCCGGGCAAAGCAGGATCTTCACATCTGAATTTTGATAAACGCTGTCATTGTCCCCCTGCGCCAAGGCTTCGGGGGACAGGCGATGCGACGACTTGCCTGCCGAAGCTTCAGCGTAGGCAGGAGCAACCTCAGTTTTAAATAAGCTTCCCTGTAGCTTTTTAAGCGGGGTTTTAGTTTCTTCTTTCCATCTATCCGTTTTGACTACTTTCCCAATCTTTGCCACCCATTCCACGAAAGGCTTGGCATATTCAAAAGCCGGGTGTTCTTCAAAAGGAACGAACCAATGGCTTTTTTCGCTTCCGGCCAAATGTTGAAGGGTCTTTTTTTGCAGGGAGGATGCGTCGTAAAAACCATAGATCCAAACGGGACCATCGGAGGAAGGCTGGACTTCCAAGCTTTTCTCGTAGAGGTCCTCCTTATCCAGCCACTTTCCCTTTTTCTTCCAGGTCCCATAAGTGGAGAGCACCGAGGCGAACTCTTGGGCCTTTTGGCCCAACCTCTTGGTGTTGACCGCTTTGAGGTAAGCTTTTCCCGCGACCGTGAGTTTTGCCGGGTCGAAAAGTCCTTCCCGTACCTCGCCCAAAGTGGATCGAAGGGCATGGAAGAACCCGGGCGTTTCCAGGACCGGAGCGAAATTGGGGCTCTTGGCCAAGAGAGGCTTGGCGATCTCTTGAAGGACCCAAGGGACCAAGACATCAGGCAGGGTCTTCCATCCTTCCCGGACCATTTTTT
>CAZLND010000255.1:0-4000 GCA_964560635.1 uncultured bacterium
TGTTGAAGTATTTGGGCAAGGCGCTTTTGATGCGGTTGGGACTGAACTACGATTAAGAGAGACTTCCTTGGGTAAAAAGGTTGCCATCATTCAGTCCAATTACATCCCTTGGAAGGGTTATTTCGACCTCATCCATGATGTGGATCTGTTCATTTTTTATGATGATGTCCAGTACACCAAAAATGATTGGAGGAACCGAAACAAGATCAAGACATCCCAAGGGCCCCAGTGGCTGACCATTCCAACGGGGTACCATAACGACCAATTGATCCATGAGGTCACCCTCAATTCCGGTGATTGGGCTCTTAAACATTGGAAAACCCTGACGCAATACTACGCCAAGGCGCCTTTCTTTCCCCAATACGAGGCCTTTTTCAAAAAGATCTATCTCGAGACAAAATGGAATTTTCTTTCGGAGCTGAACCAGCATTTGATCACGCAGATATCCAAAGAGATACTTGGGATTCAAACCTCCTTTGGCCGGTCAACGGATCATTCTTTGAACGGGAACAGGACCGACAGACTGGTGGATCTTTTAAGAAAAAGTGGGGCGGATTCCTATCTTTCTGGTCCGACCGCGAAAGATTATCTCCAAGAAAGTTTGTTCACTGAGGCCGGTATTAGGCTTGAATATAAAGATTATTCGGGCTATCCGGAATATCCCCAGTTTTATCCGCCCTTTGACCATCATGTTACAATCTTGGACTTGATATTCCAGACAGGGGACAAGGCGCCCGATCATATATGGGGTTGGCGTACCAAGATCTGACCCTCTCTGGACCAAAGGAACCATTCCATGGCTTTTATTTCGGCGATCGTTCCGGTTTACCGGAGCCAAAAGACCCTTCCTGAGTTGTATTCCCGTTTAAGAAAGGCTCTTCAAAAGGTATCCAAGGATTACGAGATCCTATTCGTGGATGACCATAGCGGCGACGGGTCGTGGGATAAGGTGCTGGAGATCATCCGACGGGATAAGAGGGTAGGGGGTATCCAACTCAGCAAGAATTTCGGCCAGCATGCGGCGACCTTGTGCGGGATCGAAAGGGCAACCGGTAAATGGATCGTGACCCTGGATGATGACCTGGAACATTTGCCCGAATATATCCCGAAACTTTATCAGAAGGTCAAGGAAGGCTACGACCTTGCCTATGGGGTTTATCCCGAACGGTCCCACGGTTGGTGGCGTAATTTCACCTCGAAAATCGCCAGGTTCCTGTTCCGAATGGCCATTCCCAGCCTCAACTTCAATTACACCTCCTTTAGGATCATCCGACGCGAAACGGCGCACGCCTTGTCCCAGTTTGATTCGTCCTTCCCCTTCGTGGATGGTTACCTTTCTTGGGCCACCAATTATTACACGACCGTTCCGGTCGAACATGGGACCAGGGCGGAAGGTTCCAGCCATTACACTTTTGGGAAACTTTTGGCCCATACGATCAATATCTTCGTCACTTTTTCAGACTTGCCGCTCCGGATAGCGGCTTGGGTCGGCATCTTCGCCTTTTTCATGGGCTTTGGCTGGCTGGGAGTGATCCTTTATCTTAAGTTTTTCGGGAACATACCTGTCAGTGGTTATGCTTCCTTGATGGCCGTCCTCGTTACCTTCAATGGGATCCAGTTCTTCATCCTCGGGGTTTTTGGATCGTACCTGGGGAGGATCAATTTCAAGACCTCTAAAAAACCACTTTATTTGATCTCCCGGTCTGAAGGTTTCATTAAGCGAGGAAAAACTTGAAAAAGGTGGCTTTTCTCTGCTCTGGTGGTGGGGGAAATCTCAAGTTCCTCAATCGTTGTGTCCAAGAGGGACTACTGAAAAGCCACCATTTAGCCGGCGTTGTCGCCGATCGAGAATGTGGAGCCCTTCAATTCGCCGTTCAAAACAAGATCCCCGCTTATCAGGTGGATTATTCTCAAGGAAGGAATTCGGCGCTGCAGGAAAGACTGGATGATTTGGACGCCCAGATCATCGTTACAAATATCCATAAGATACTGGACGGAGAAACGGTCAGGCGTTATTCAGGGAAATTGATCAATCTGCATTACTCCCTGTTACCCGCCTTCAAGGGCATGATCGGTGAAAAGCCGGTTCGGATGGCTTTTGATCAAGGTTGTAAATTCACCGGGGCAACGGTCCACCGCGTGAATGAAGAAGTGGATGGAGGCGAAATCCTTTCCCAAGCGGTGATGCCGTTGGAACCCCAATTTCCATTTGAACAAACGATGGACAAGGTCTTTAAACTCGGTTGTCTTCTCCTATTGAATAGCTTGGAATTACTGGAAAAGGGGATGGGGCACCCGAGAGGTCCATTCAAGATCGATCCGGTCGCGGGTCATTTCTTCAATCCACCGCTTTTGTTCGACGAACGCCTCTTCACTGAGAGATTTTGGTCGAAGATCAAGTGATCCCCTTCCAATGAAAAAATGCCTTCCATGCAATGAACGGTTCGGGGATCCCGGCTGGAAATGTCCCCGATGCGGTTTCGCGCCGGAAAGCAAGAATGGGAGGTGGATATTCGCCCCGGAATTATCCCTTCAAAACGATGGATTCCATGTGGAGGATTTTGAGCTGTTAAGCCGTGCGGAGCGGGATCATTTTTGGTTCCAGTCACGAAATCGATTGATCTTATGGGCCATTCGAAGATTCTTTCCAGGAACACCCGATTTTTTTGAAATTGGTTGTGGGAATGGTTATGTCTTGGAATGGCTCGAAAAAAAAGAGCCTAGGCTCGCTTTGTCAGGAAGCGAAGTCTATGGTTCGGCCCTGGATTACGCTGGCCAACGTCTTGAGAAGACAACTCTGTTCCAAATGGATGCCCGGAAAATTCCGTTCGATAATGAATTCAATCTGATAGGGGCTTTTGACGTTTTGGAGCATATCAAGGAAGACGAGACCGTGCTGACTCAGATGTACCAGGCGGTCAAAAAGGGAGGGGGGGTTATCCTGACCGTTCCCCAGCACAAGTTTCTTTGGAGCGATTCAGACAAGTTCTCGTTCCATTATCGTCGTTATGAGGCCGACGAACTTCGTGGAAAGGTTGAAAAAGCCGGGTTTGTTTTCGTCGCAATGTCCTCTTTCGTTTCCCTTTTGTTGCCGTTCATGCTGGTCTCGCGGTGGATGTCCAAAGGGAAGATCAAAGAAATCGGCCCCAAAGTGGAATTGGAGATCGCCCCGATCCTGAATTTCGTCTTCAAAAGGGTCCTAGATATTGAGCGGGCATTGATCCGAATGGGGCTACGGTTGCCATTCGGCGGTTCTTTACTTTTGATCGCAAAAAAGATTTAATCTTTCCATGATCTCAATTCCATTCAACAGGCCCTTTCTCGTTGGAAAAGAATTGGAATATATAAGGCAAGCCCATGCCAACGTCCATCTTTCGGGCGATGGTCCCTTCACGCGAAAATGCCAGGATTGGCTGGAAAAAAGGATTGGGAGCAAAAAAGTCCTTCTCACCCATTCCTGCACCGGGGCCCTGGAAATGGCGGCTCTTCTCACGGGTGTGGGGCCCGGGGACGAGGTGATATCCGTCCTGATACATTGAACATTGATGAGAAAAAGATCGAGGCCGCCATCACCCCCCGGACCAAAGCCATCGTGGTGGTCCATTACGGGGGCGTGGCTTGTGAAATGGACCCCATCCTGGAGATCGCCAAGAAGCATCGGTTATTCCTCATCGAGGACGCCGCCCAAGCAATTGGTTCCACTTATAAAGGCCGCCCCCTGGGAAGTTTGGGCCATTTGGGGGCGCTGAGTTTCCACGAGACCAAGAACATCATCTCCGGGGAAGGCGGGGCTTTGTTGATCAACGACGAGTTCATGATCGACCGGGCCGAGATCCTTTGGGAAAAGGGAACGAACCGGAAAAAATTCCTGAAAGGTCAAGTGGACAAGTACACCTGGGTGGACATCGGATCTTCCTATCTCCCCAGCGAGTTGATCGCCGCTTTCCTTTGGGCCCAGTTGGAAAGTTTCGAGACCATCATGGACCGAAGGATGAAGCTG
>CAZLND010000256.1:0-3994 GCA_964560635.1 uncultured bacterium
CTGACCTGGGATTGGCCAATGTGGACGTGATGTTAGGGGTCATGCCTCAATACACCCTTTTGAACGTCCTGAATGGTCAGAAAAAGTTGTCCGAGATCATCATCGAGGGGCCGGGTGGTATCCGGATGGTGGCTTCGGGGTCGGGCGGGGTGCAGGAATTGGCAGATCTGAGCGAGACCCAGCGGGGGAATTTTTTGGACGCCCTCATGGACCTCCAGCATCAATCCGATTTCATCTTGATCGATACGGGCGCTGGGCTTCACCGGAATGTTTTGGCCTTCGTGATGGCGGCGGAAGAAGTGGTCATCGTGACCACGCCGGAGCCCACGGCCTTGATGGACGCCTATGGGATGATCAAGATATTGCACCGTGAAAAACGGGATCCAGCGATCAATGTCATCGTGAACATGGCCGCAAACCAGCAGGAAGCCGATGAAGCGGGAAGAAAGTTGTCGATACTCTCGAAACGTTTCTTGAATTTGGAAGTGGAGTACATGGGTTTTGTCCTGCGGGATCCCTCCATGGTCCGCGCGGTCAAGGAACAAAGGCCCGTGATCTTGTCGTCGCCGATGTGTCCCGCGGCGGTCAGTTTGGACCGCTTGGCGGGGATGTTGATATCCGGGAAGTCCCAAAAGGCCGGGGGGAACTTGGTCAACTTTTTCCAAAAAGTGACCCAGATCTTTGGTGTGAAGAATCCACGGAGGGGCTGAAAAAGGGGTTTTGCCCGGTAGGATATGGGTTTTGTTGAAGCGGGCCCGGAAGTGCTGGATAAAATGCAGGGATTTGTTTTGAATAAGAGCGGAAAAGCAGCGTACAAAGACAAAAAAGCTAGCGGGGGATGAGCGATGGCCAAACGCGAGAAGGACAAATTATTCTATGAGATCACCAAGGAGAAACCCTTGGGAGCATTCCACATCATATTGGTTGGGGGAGGGGCGGGCTCTGTCCTGGCTTTTCTCATTGTTTCCCTTGTGGGGGCTTATGAGGGAGTTGAGATCGACAGCCTGGTCCTGGCCTTTTTGATCTCCAGTATGTTGGGGTTCTTTTTTGGCGCCATACTGGCTTGGGTCGGGTGGCGTTATTTGGATGAATTGATCCCTGTGTCGGCTCTTTGGGGTGGGCAGCCGGCCAAGATTTCCGAACCTGAGCAAACTGAGGTTCCGGCGCCCGCGGTGGAATCCGCGCCCATGGTGGAGGATGAGGGAGCCAAAGGCACATCGGTCGATTTTGTTTTTCCTGAACTTTCACCCGATAAGCAATAGCGGTTAACGCATGCCCGAGGCGAAACTGAACGCAACTTGGGCGAAGCATCTAAAGAAAAAGCAAGACTTGGAAGCCAGGGAAGAACTGGCAAAGACCTATTTTACGCTGGTGGACGCTGAATCGAGGAGGCTGCTGGCCCGGTTGCCCCTGCGGGTCTACTGGGAAAAGAAAGAGGACATCCGGTCGGCCGGGGTCATCGGGCTTTTACAGGCCCTGGACCATTTCACGCCTCCTAAGAACATGAGGCACGACCCGGGCCGTGCTTTCGAGGCCTACGCCCGTTATCGCATCCGGGGTCAGATGATCGATGAACTTCGGAACCTGGATTTCGCCAGGCGGAATTTGCGAAAGCAAGCGCGGTTGATACAGGAGGCGGAAAAAAAACTGGAGGCCCGTTTGGAGAGGGCCCCGCGCGAGGAAGAGATCGCCAAGGCTTTGGGGATCCCCTTGGACACGCTTTATGATTGGATCGCTGAGATCAACATGTTGAACCTCCTTTCGCTCGACGCGGAAATCGCCGAAAAAGGGGAAGGGGGAGCTTCTTGGGCCGATCTCTTGGCGGATTCGAAGGCGGAGAATCCCCTTGATAAAGTTGAGAAACAAGAGAAAATTGAGCAGGTCGCCGAGGCGTTGAAATATTTGGGGGATTCGGAACAAAAAGTCCTTCATTTTTATTATGTCGAGAACCTGACTTTCAAAGAGATCGGGAAGATATTGAAGGTAAGTGAATCCCGGGTTTGTCAGATTCACCATGTGGCTGTTTTTCGTTTGCAGGAATCGGTAGATGAGAGGGGGAAACATGGCAGGATCCAAGGAAGAACAAGTTTTCGTTGAGATCAGCGAAGATGAGATGTTGGCCAAGATAACGATCGTCCCTCCTCAAAGCGAAAACGACAGTTTTGCCACGATCGACGATGTCCGGAACCGCCTCAAGCAACGGGGAGTCCTTTATGGTGTCGATGAGACCCGCATGGCCGAGGTTTCGGCGAAACTTTCCCAATTAGCCGCCACCAAGAACATCAATGAACCAATCGAAATGGACGTCGCCTTTGGAACGCCTGTGACCAATGGCGAGGATGCCAGGGTTGACTATCTCTATAAAAAAACCGCCGAACCCGAAGTGGCCCAGGCCCCACCGCCGGAAGATGAAGAGGGACGGATCGATTACAAGGCGGCCCACAAGATCGACAACATCACGAAAGGGACCGTTTTGGCTCGGAAGATCCCGTCTGCCAAGGGGACCCAAGGAATGACGGTGACCGGCAAGGCTTTGGCCGCGCAGGATGGAAAAGATATTGAAGTGGTCCCCGGTAAGGGCGTTATCGTTTCCCCCGCGAATCCGGGAGAGTGGCTTGCAGATACCGATGGACAGGTCATTGTCAAAGATAACAAGATCTCGGTCCAAGCTCTCTATGAAGTGCCGGGCGACGTCAATCTTTCCACGGGAAATATCGACTTTATCGGAACGGTCATGGTCCGCGGTGACGTGAAAGACGGCTTTAAGATCAATGCGGGTGAGGACATCATCGTCAACGGCGTGGTGGAAGGGGCCGAGCTGAAATGCCCCGGTAAAATAACCGTTGGCGGGGGTGTCAGCGGCAACGACAAGGCCAAGATCGTTTGCCAAGGGGATGCCAATATAAAGTACATCCGTAACGCGATCGTGGATGTGGGCGGCGATCTTACTTCCAATCAGGCAATCATGCATAGCAAAGTGACCGTGGGTGGGACCGTGACCGTGGCCGGAAAAAAGGGCGTGATCGTCGGCGGTCAGGTCATCGCCGGGTTGGAAGTCAACGCGGCGTCCATGGGATCTAATTTCGCGACCGTTACCGAGGTCATCGTGGGTGAGGCGGTTGGTCTACGAGAAGAACTCCAAAAAATGGAAGCGGAGTTGAAGGCCGCTGTGGAAAACCTGGATAAAACGAAAAAGGGTATCCAATTCCTCAAGGATCTTCAGGTCAAGATGGGAGGGAATCTCCCTCCTGAAAAGAAAGAACTTTTAACTAAATTGACGAGGGCCCAATTCAAGTTGATGGCCGACACCAAGTCCCTGGCTGAAAAAAAGCAGGACTTAGAGAAAAAGGAAGCCGCGACAGCAGAAGAACGGCGCCGACACGCCAAGGTTACCTGTATGGGGGTCATCCATACGGGTGTGAAGATCACGATCAACAAGGCTTCCCGGCAGATATCGGAAGAACTGAAATATTGCACCCTGACCGAGTCCGATGGTGAAATCAAGGTGGGCCCCTTCCGGGGGAATTGATCGAGGTAGCCGATGAGGGGTTTGGACGGGAATTACATCAATGCGCAAGGGGACGCGTTAGCCAGGATGCAACTGGCTTACCAGTCGGAGCAGAACCGGCAACAGATCCGGGCGCAAATGGAATCGGCGGAGGAGCTTCGCAAGCTCCGCGAGGATGTTAACCCGGCGGAAAAGAAGGAAGCGGGGGGCGGACCGCCTGAGGTCAAGGATGACCAGGGAGCGGGTTCGCAGGCTTATGAGGGATCGTTGGACCAGGATGAACGGGAACGAAAGCCCGACCTGCCAAAGGGTGTAGAAGTAGTGAAGCCCCCTTTGGCGACTCATATTGATATAAGGGTTTGACCATGAACATCTTTTTGATACTTCAACTCCTCTTCGACGCGGTCCTTCTTTTTGGGATCCTTTTCTTGTTCCATTATTCCGTGGATCAAAAGCAAAAGAAGGGTGAAGAAGCGGATATCTTGA
>CAZLND010000257.1:0-3988 GCA_964560635.1 uncultured bacterium
CGCCCCTGCGAACTGGCAGACGGCCCTGCTCGTCCAACTGGGCCTGTTTCCCATTGACCTTCTTGTTCCTCAGGTCGATGAGCATCAGGTGGTTATCCGTTCCGCCCGAGACCACTTGGAATCCAAAACCCATCAGGGCCTCGCAGAGGGCCTTCGCGTTGACCTTGACCTGCTTGGCGTAATCCTTGAACGAAGGCTTCAAGGCTTCCCCGAAGGCCACCGCTTTCGCGCCCACCACATGCATCAAGGGTCCCCCTTGGATACCCGGGATGATCTGGCTGTCGAGAAGCTCGCTCATTTTCTTGACCCGGCCGCTCTTGGGGGCCGTGATACCGAACGGATTATCGAAGTCCTTCCCCATCAGGATCATGCCGCCCCGGGGACCGCGAAGGGTCTTGTGGGTGGTGGTCGTTACCACGTGGCAATGGGTCATGGGGTCGTTGAGTTCACCCGCGGCGATAAGGCCCGCCGTGTGGGCGATGTCGGCCCAAAGGAAGGCCCCCACCTCATCGGCGATCTTACGGAATTCGGCATAGGCCCAATCCCGGGAATAAGCCGAGGCTCCGATGCTGATCATCTTGGGTTTGTGCTTGCGGGCCAAGTCGCGGGCCTGATCCAAGTCCACCCGGCCGTCTTCCTTTCGGGTCTGATAAGCGAAGAAGTTATACATCTTCCCGGAGAAGTTCACCTTGCTCCCGTGGGTCAAATGCCCCCCATGGGACAGGTCCAGACCCAGCACCGTGTCGCCGGGTTGGATGAAGGTGAAATAAACGGCCATGTTGGCCTGGCTGCCCGAGTGGGGCTGCACATTGACGTATTCGGCCTTCCCAAAAAGCTGGCTGGCCCTTTCCCGGGCCAAATTCTCAACGACGTCCACATACTCACAGCCGCCGTAATAGCGGTTTCCCGGATAGCCTTCCGCGTACTTGTTGGTCATCACGCCGCCCTGGGCCGCCATGACGGGCAGGCTGGTGAAATTCTCCGAGGCGATGAGCTCCAGTTTATCGTTCTGGCGTTTGAGCTCGTTCTTGTTCGCCTCCCAGACCTGGGGATCGGCTTTGAGGATATCAAGGTACATAAATTCTCCTTAAACAAATTATGAATTTTGAATTCTTAATTTTAAATGATGGACCTTTTGCCTTCGGCAAAAGCCAAGATACACATCTTTGACCGGGACATCCCTAACGCCGTCGGCTTAACATGATTTTTTATGTTCCACAGCTTAAAATTTTCGATCGGCTTTGCCAATCGAAAATTCACAACAATTCAAAATTCAAAATTTTATTCTCATGCCTTCCTTCAAGTCCAAACGCCGGGCTGACCCCGCGGGTAATTCCAAACAATGCCGGCTTCCCCGGGGGCCCCAATAGACACGCCAACTCTTGGTCGATGGGAAGATTTTGAGTATTTTCCGCCCTTTGTCCACAAAAACAATATCCAGGGCAAGGAAAGTGAAGAAAGTATGGACCGACCCGCAATCAGGGAAATAAAGGGCGGAATGACCTTCGGGCCAAACTTTGTCGCCCATCAAACCCGACAAGCGGCCGAAAAAATCCCTGACTACAAGGACCCGCGGGATCCTCTTCATTCTCATTGGTGGAGGAATTGCAGCACGATAGGTCCGAAAAGGATCAAGAAAGTGACCGGCATAATGAAGAGGATCAGGGGAAGCAGCATCTTCACCGGCATTTCCTGTACCGCCTTCTCGGCCCTTTGGGACTGCTTGTCGCGCATAGTCAGGGACAATTGACGGAGGGTCTTGGCGACCCCGGTGCCGAAACGCTCGGCTTGGATGAGGCTTGTGGTGAATAGAGCGAAATCGGTCAGGTCCAGTTTGGCGGCGGCCGCTTCCAAGGCATTCTTTCGGTTCGAGCCGCTTCGGGTCTGTTCCAAGATGCCCCCCAACTCTTCCTTGAGAGGCCCCGGTTTGGCATTCTTCAAATATTGGTCCATGGCCTGTTCCAGGGATAATCCCGCTTCGGAGCAAAGGGACAGGACCTCAAGGGCGTTAGGCAATTCCCGCAATATCCCTTTTTCCCGGCGAAGGGCCTTGTCCCGCAGCCAAAGGACGGGCAAAAGAGCCCCCAGACCGAAGGCCATCAAGGCCAAGAAGCCGCTGTCGGCCAGAAAATAAAAAATGAACGCCGCTCCTGACGCGATGAGGGTTTGATACCCAAAGACATGGGCAGGCTTCAAGTCCGAGCGGTTCATCCGTTCGAGGTATCGGGACAAATAGCTGAGGTAATCCCGGAATAGTTCCGAACGCTGGAGCAACTCGAGATTCCCTTCCAAGAAGGACAAGAATGTTTGGAAAGGAAGGGTCTTGCGTCCCCCTATGCCCATCAGGTTCTTGAGGCGCGCGGAGCGTTGGAATTGAGCGAACCGGTCCATCAACAAGAGGGTCATCTCCCATGCGACCCAACCGATGCCCGCCGAGCTCAGGACCAATAAGAGAGTGGTCATTTCACACCTCCAATTGAAGAAGCTGTTTGATCCAAAGGAACCCGATCGATTCCATAACGACCGCTAGGAGAAGGATCGCCCATCCGGCTTTTTCAGTGAACAAGGGAATGATCATCGTCGGGTCCATCATAAAGACCACGCTCCCTAATAGGATGGGAAGCGATCCCATAAGCAGTCCCGAGAGCCGCGCTTGGGCGGTC
Organism: uncultured bacterium; assembly: GCA_964560635.1. Taxonomy (GTDB): domain Bacteria; phylum Oederibacteriota; class Muellerivitia; order Muellerivitales; family Muellerivitaceae; genus CAZLND01. The sequence goes on from CAZLND010000257.1 coordinate 2,664, forward strand.
ATGGCCTCCATTTTCCGGAGGATGCGGTTCTTTTCTTCCATCCCTTCAAGTAATACCTCCAGAAGGTGCGTCAAGTTGGCGCCTGTTTGACGGGAGATCTTGTAAGATTCCAAGAATTGCTGGAATTCCGAGAAGTTGGGGAACCTTTCCAACATCCTTCCAAGGGCTTGCTCCGCCGGGGACCCCAGGTCCATTTCGGCGCAGACTAGGCTAAGCTCTTCCTTCAATGGAGGTGGGGATTCACGGGAAAGATACTCCAGGACTTGAGGTACGGTTTGGCCCGTTCTCAGGGCCTGAATTGACATTCCAAGGGTCTGAGGGAATACTTCCGCCATCTTGTGAACCCTTTGCTTTGATTCGTATTTCCAACGCAAGGAGGGCCCTTTTTGCCAGGCGGCCCAAACAAGGATGGCCAAGAACAAAGCTAAAAGTCCGGAAGGAAAATCGACAAAGGCGGCCAAAAGAAGTCCAAAACCTAACCCGCCCATCAGGAACCATTGGGCTGGTTGAACTTTCTTGAGAGTTGAGGGGACCGGGGGCCCTTTAACAGGCACTTGGAACTGCGAGAGGATAGCGGTGGCAAGAACCCAGCCCAGAAGGCCGGAGGAGAGACTACCAGCCCCCAGGGCCATCCAAAGCCGGAGGGAGATCAATCCGGCACTCCCACGCCCTTCTTCTGGAAGGGTTCTTCCTCCTCGATCTGTCGGAGGGCTTTTTGGGCGGCATGCTGGACATCCCCATTGCGGGAGAAGGACATCAGCTTTTGAAGCTCCTTTTTGGCTTGGGCAAAATTTTGGAGCTTCAAGTAAGTATTGGCGATCATCATTTGGGCCGAGTCGGCCAGGGGATCGGTCGGATATTTCTCCACCAACTCACGGTAGGCCGTCAACGCGTCGGCCACCTTGTCGTTCAGAAGGAGGCAATTGGCTTCCTGCATTTGAATATAACTATCGAAAGCGCCCCCAGGATTGGCGGATCCCAGTTTTTTGTATTCCTTCAAAGCCCGGTCGTAATTCCCCTGCCAATATTGGCAGTCGGCCAGCAGTTTCTGCGCCTGGGGAGCGAAGGAGCCGGCCGGATAAATGTCCAACAATTGTTTCAAGGGTGTCCGGGGTCCTTGAAAATCGGATTTTCCATAGGCCAGGATATAACCTTGAAGGTAAAGCGCCTCTTCGGCTCCGGACGCGGCAGGAACCTGCGCCGTTATCTCTTTGGCTTGTTTCAGGGCTTCCTCGTACTTCCCTGCTGCCAAGGTTTCACGGACCTTTTTGATGGCGGCATTGTCCGTGACAGGTTTCGCGGCTTTGGTCTTGGAACAAGCGGTC
>CAZLND010000258.1:0-3970 GCA_964560635.1 uncultured bacterium
CGTAGGGGTGATTTTAGGATGATAAAGATTCCTTTAGTAATCGCTAATTTAATAGTGCCCGTTACTTCTTTTTATTTGTTTAGCGTTTTGAATCATCATGGGCCAGCCGGTGATGAATTTGTAGCGCAAGTACTTTATGTGTTGGGGATTGTTGTGGTTGTATTGAATTTCATTTTTGTTTTCAAGAAAAGAGATGGTGGGTCCAAAAAAGCTAGTGGCCTAAATGTGATTTTTATTTTGTTGGTATTCGTTCATTTGGCGATTAATTCAATTATGCTTTATTTAGTTATGGGGTTGATGCAATTGTAAATAACTCTTGAGTTCTTATCGTCTCTAAATTTATTGTCTCAACTCGTTCAGGATAGGAAGTTAGTTACTATTCCGGTCGAGGCCGTTTAGCCCACTTAGAAGCCCAAACCTTTTCGTCCTTCCCCTTTTTTAAAATATTAAAGATTTGATTATGGATCTTCCCGTTGCTGGCCAGAGCGTTCTGGGCCATTAAGTCAAAAGGCTTTCCTGAAATGTCCGTCACTTTGCCACCGGCTTCTTGGACCAACAAAGTGCCAACGGCCATGTCCCAGGCTTGGATGCCCCTCTCCCAAAAGCCGTCGAAACGCCCCGCCGCCACATAGGCCAGGTTCAAGGCCGCTGAGCCATCCCGCCTGACTCCCTGAGCGGTCAAAACAAATTTCTCGAAGTTGTCTAAGTTGTAACGGGTCTCCCGCACGGCGTAGGCGAAGCCCGTGCAGACAAGGCTTTCACCCAAATTGGAAGTTTTGGAGACAGAGAGCCTCTTTCCATTAAGAAAAGCGCCTTTACCCTCGATGACGGTGAAACATTCATCGCGGAGCACGTCGTAAATAACTCCAACGACTGGTTTTTTGTCTTTGACCAACGCAATGGAAACACAGAAGAAGGGATAGGAATGGGCGTAGTTGGTGGTCCCGTCCAGAGGGTCCACCAGCCACATATAGGGAGAGGCGTTCGCGCCGCCGCCGCTTTCCTCGGCCCAAATGCCGTGGGCGGGGAATTTTTTACGCAGGATGGAGAGGATGGCCTTTTCACAGAGCTGGTCCACTTCGGTCACTAGGTTCAATTTGTTCTTGGATTTGTATCGGATATTCCGCACGTGACCATAATGCTTTTTTTGAATTTTGCCGGCTGATTTGGCGGCCTGGACAGCCACCTTTAAAAATTCGTTCATTTCAATTCTCCTCGAGAAACTGCGAGGATTCTAACAGCGGGGCCAAGGCCCGTCCATTCCCCGAGCCTTTGGATGGGGAGAAGTGGTATAATTCGGTTGTTCCAATTTCCGCCGATCCATCCGATCCCCGGCGGATTTTTTTTGCGAACCCATGAAAGCGGTTCGACAGCTTTCACAACGATAAGGAGCGGCAATGGCCCCCACCATTTACGACGTGGCTCACCAGGCCGGCGTTTCCATTTCCACGGTTTCCCGTGTGCTCAATAACAACCCCAGTGTGCTCGAAGAAACTCGTCAAAAGGTCCTGAAGGTCATCGCCGAGCTGGAATTCAAGCCCAACCCCATCGCCCGGGGTCTGGTGGTCAAACAAAGCAACCTCATCGAACTTCTCTTCTCCTGGTTCGGACCCAAAATGGACTTTAGAAGCCATTGGTACCTGGAGATCCTCAATGGCGTCAACGAGGTGGTCCAAGAGAATCAGTTCGGTCTTTTGGTCAACACCATCGCGGGTAACATCGGGATGCAAGAGATCGACCAAAAGGTCTTCCGCAACGCCATCGACGGCATCTTGATGGTCTCCCCCTTCCTTGAGGAAAAAGAGATCCTTCGGATGATGGATAGGCGGGTGCCCATTGTCTTGGTGGGACACCGCGCGCAGGACGAAAGGATCGATTTCGTGGACGCCGATAACGTGGGCGCGGCGGCCCAAGTGGTGGATTATTTCGCCGAGATGGGGCACAAGAAGATCGCCTGCATATCGGGCCCAATCCAGGTCTCGGGAGATGCTGCGGAACGCATCAAGGGGTTCGAGAAGGCTATGGCCAAACGTGGGGTTCCGTTGCCCAAAGGTTTCGTTCAAGAAGGCCAATTCAACAAGGATTCGGGGTTCAAGGCCATGGAAAAGCTCCTCATGCTCCCCGAAAAGCCCACTGCCGTCTTTGTCTGCGATGACGCCATGGCCTTGGGGGCCTGGGACGCCATCGTCAAAGCCGGATTGAAGGTAGGGAAGGACATCGCTCTGGTTGGTTTTGATGACGCGCCGGAGGCTTCTCAACCGCCCTATTCTTTGACCAGCTTCAAGCAGGACTTCCGGAAACTGGCCATGGAAGCCACCCGGTTGCTCATCGAGAAGATCCACCATCCGGACGACTGGAAACCACGCCATGTCGTATTGCCGACTCCCTTGGTCATCCGTAAATCCACCGGCGGGGATAAGTGAAAGCCAGCCATCGGCTCTCAGCGAAGAATTTAAAGGCTTTACTGATAGCTAAAAGCCGACAACTGACGACCGCCTTCCAAGTTGCAGGAGCTACGGTCGGCTGATACAATGCCTCCACTTTGCCGCCAATACCAATCAAGGAAGCTTTATGAGCCGACTCATGCAGATCTTAGGCATCGTTCTAGCGATCGGCCTTCTTTACCTGGTCGCCACGGGCTTGGGTTTGACCCGCTTCCTGAAAAAATCCAAGGTCGCCGCCAAGTCGATGATGGTGGAAGATTTCGAGAAGGTCCCCTATTTCTCGGACGATCAGGACCTGGGCTGGACCACCAACGGTTACGTCAATGTGGAAGGCGCGACGGAGAACCTGACCCACGGCAAAAGGTCCGCCAAGGCCGTGTTCCTCACCGAAGGCCTGCTTTACCCCACCCCGACACCGGACATGAAGTGGGTCCCCCAGATCATCATGGACCAGAATTCGGTCAAGAAATTGAAGTACCCTCTGGGCGACTGGCAGGACTATGGCAGTTTAAAGATGGACATTTACAACCCGCTGACGACCCCCGTCACTTATGACCTGCAGATATCCGATTCCCATTCCTTCGTTTACGAAAAGACCGACGCCTTGAAGACCAAAGGATTCACCAACCTGGAGATCCCCTTGGATGAGATGCTCAAGACGCGACTGGATATCAACAACATCTGGTCCATCCGTTTTGGGGTGGTCATGACGGGAGCCGCCGAACCCGTGACCCTTTACCTGGACAATATCCATCTGGATGGCGACCGAGCCGCCACGGCCCAAAAGCAGCAAGCCGTTCCCGTCAAGACGAAGTAAAACTTTCCAATAACAATAAATTTTTTTGAGTTGTCATTCTGAGGCGACTTTTGCCGAAGAATCCATGTTTTTAAATGAACAGAGATCCTTCGCTTCGCTCAGGATGACATTTCGGGCCAGAGGTTTGGGTTTTTGCTGGAAGGCGGCTTATAAAAAGAAGGTCCCGGATATCCCGGCGCTGGTCTGCGTGCTGAGGTTCGAGGAATTGTTCGCGTCGATGCTTTGACCCGCCATCAACTTCAGGTCCAATTTCCAAAAAAGACTGTCGTAGCCCACACCGGTAACGATCGCGGTGTCCAAGGTCCGCGCGATAGCGCCCTGGTTATAGGCGTCCTCCTCAAAGATCAAACCCAAGCGGAAAGCCCAGTTGGAAGAGAACCATTTTTCCCCGCCGAGCGTCACCTGATAGGTGGAGTGGTCCAAGGCGGCCATCGGGGTGCCAAGGGGGGCTGGCTGGGTATCGCGCAGGTAACTTTGGACCTTGATCTGGACCCCGTACAAATAATCATAAAGAGCTTCCATGCCCGCGCCCAGGGTCACGTTCAACTGTTGCTTGGTGATATTGTCGAAAAGGGACTGGTCGGGGTTCAGGTCGTTGGTATCGCTTGAATTGTAGGAAAGACTCCCGCCCAACTTGACGGTCTCTTTCTCCGATAAGGGTTCCATGATCTTGAATTCACCGATAGCGTTCAGGGATTGCAATTGGACG
>CAZLND010000259.1:0-3956 GCA_964560635.1 uncultured bacterium
AGAAAGTGAATGAGGAAATAGCCGACGAAACAAGCCAAGAAAACAATGGTCGGGGTGGAGGTCCAGGGAAGATGGAGATAGGCCGGCCCCAGCACGCAGGCCATGGCGACCGAGAGCCAGACCAGCAGGAAGCCGAAGAAGATCTTGAGGAAGAACCCAAGAACGAATTTTTTAACTTTCAACTTTTATCCATTCGCTTGAACTTTAAATCCGGTCTTAGCGTTCGAATAGTCCATAGCGGGTCCCCGTCGTGGACGACAACCGCCCCTCAATTAAATAATCAGACCGTCCTATTCAAAACCTATCCCCAATTTCACAAACTCATTCCCAAAAGTTTTAACGGATTGGCGGAAGCCATCGCCAGGACTTTTTGACGCGGAAGGACCTTCAGTTTTAAAACACGGTTTACAATTTCCGAAAGAGTCGTATTGCTACCGCTCAGGGTTCCATCCAATTTCCTTAAACTCCCATCGGGAAAAACCTTGACTTTAAGCCCGCCGAAATTAAAAACCCCATGGTTCTTTAATTTGGTCAGGTAAAAACCATCCGTTATCAAAATGATCTTGTCCAATGGCCGGGTTTTAAGGATGAATCGAAGTGTTTCATCGGACAAGTGCACGCCATCGGCAATGACTTCGGTAAAAAGATCCCGGTCGTAAAGGGCAAAACCTACCAAACCAGGTTCCCGATGGTGAAAGGGCTCCATGGCGTTGAATAAATGGGTCACGCTTTTAGCGCCAAACGCCTTTCCCAAGCGGGCTTCGCTCCATTTAGCGGTGCTATGGCCCATGGATACGCGGACACCTTTTTTGACCAGATAACGAATGACAGGTTCCGCGCCTGGCAATTCCGGGGCAAGAGTGACCAACTTCACCAAGCCTTCCCCAACGGCGACCCATTCCTTCACTTCTTTCAGGTTCATTGGGCGGATATATTTCAGGTTATGGGTGCCCTTACGTTGTGGATGCAAAAAAGGGCCTTCCAAATGCACGCCCAATATTTTGGCGCCTTTTTCCTGCCCATGAACGCTTTTGATATTTTCTAGCGTGCGCAAGATATCTTTTTTAGGGGAACTGATGATGGTCGGGAGAAAGCCCGCAACTCCTTGCTCTCGAAGACGCGAGGAAAGTTTAAGGATATCCCGAGGATCTTGGCTCATCACATCCAACCCACCCTGGCCGTGGATGTGGATATCGATCAGGTTTAAAGCCATCCGGAAACCTCCAATAAAACATTGTGGACTCATAAATTAGAACACAGCCCAAAACCCAATGGGTGTTATTAAAGCGGGGGGAAAAAATAAGGTCATCGTAGTTTTGCCAGGGCAGGTAATGTCCATTTCGGATCCCCGCCGTGGACAACTCTTTAATCCATCCCCTCGTCACTATCCATCGACTCGTTCTCTTCCCCACCCGCCCATTTGATCTCGGTGGCGATCTGGTACACCACTTCCCGGGGAAGGCCCCGCATCTTGCTGACGGCCTTGACCGCCTCGGTCTTGGAAAGGTTCTGTTCCTTCATCATCTGGAGAAGCTGGTCGGCGATGGAAACCCCCACCCATTTTTCCTGTTCCGTATGGTCTAAATGCTCGGCGCCCTCCACCACGACCACGAACTCCCCCTTGGGCTCATTCGTCTTGAAATGCTCCAAGAGTTTTTCCAGGTTACCCCGCACGAATTCCTCATGCAGTTTGGTCAGTTCCCGTCCCACCATGCCCTTTCGGTTGCCGAAGACGGCCATCATGTCCTTCAGGCTGGTCCGCAGACGATGGGGAGACTCGAAGAAGACCAGGGTATGTTCCTGGTGTTTCAGTTGGTTCAAGGCGCTTTGCCGCTCCGCCACTTTAGCGGGCAGGAACCCCGCGAAATGAAAGGGGGTCGCCGAAAAGCCGGAGGCAGGCAGGGCCGCTAACAAGGCTGAGGCGCCGGGAATGGGTACCACCTTGAAACCCTTCTCCACTACCGCCTTCACGACCTGAAAACCGGGGTCCGAAATGCCGGGCATGCCCGCGTCCGACACTAGGGCCACGATGCCACCCTGAGCCAACGCCGCCAATATCTGGTCGGTGCGCTTGGCCTCGTTATGTTCAAAACAGGAAATGAGCTTGGGCGCTTTTATGCCGAAATGGGTCAGGAGCTTGAGACTGTTGCGGGTGTCCTCGGCAGCGATGAGCGTGGCGGCCTTGAGGACCTTCAAGGCGCGGAAGGTCATGTCCTCCAGGTTACCGATGGGCGTGGCCACCAGGTAAAGGGTCGAGGGCAGGACGGCGTTTTTTTCAGCGTTTGTTTCGGGCAATTCCAAACCTCTTAAAACCTATTTCACCGCCAAGGCGCCAAGACGCCAAGAACATCTAAGCAAAGAACTGTTTCAAATTCCTGCTTTTCTTTTGCCTTTCTTGGCGGACTTAGTGTCTTGGCGGTAAACATTGCTTTTCTTTTTGGTTTTCTTGGTGCTCTTGGTGTCGGTCCCCTTGTGATTCACAAGGGGTTGGTTAAACCTGCTTTTCAGCTTTTCCATTCCCATCCAAACGCCATAACCGATCGCGGTCCCCAAGACATATCCCCCCAGGACATCCGAAGGATAGTGCAGGCCCAAATAGATACGGGAGATTCCTATCAACAGAGCGATGAGAAGGAACAAGGGCCAACGCGACCGAAAAGCCATCGTGAGCAGGAACATGGAAGAAGCCACATTAGCGGCATGGTTGGAAGGAAAAGAAAAGGCGAAGCTCTTACCCGCCGGGGTCAGCACCCCCTCCAGGGCGTTGCAGGGCCGCACCCGCTCGACCCACAACTTGAACACGTGGGCCGAGGTCTCGTCCGAAAGGGCCACAGCCACGATGAGGCTCCAAACCAGCCAGCGCCCCTTGGATCCGCCAGTGACCCATAGGTACAAAAGGAAAAAGACCAGGAACAGGTAGTAGTTTTGGTATTCGGTGATGTAAGAAAAAAAGGAATCCAGCCCTGGGCTCGACCAGCCCTGGTTGATCCAGCGCAAGATCGAAACGTCGATAGAGTAAAGGAAGGATACCATTCAACAAATCCTTAAAAAGCTGTCATTGCGAGGAATGCCCGCTGAATAAGCGGGCGATCATGACGAAGCAACCCCAGTTTACACTCATTTACTTTTTCAATATCGGGCTATGCCCGATACAGGTAATGAGTGTGACACTGTTTTCAACTTGGGGGCGGGGGCCCCTCTGCAATTGATAAACAGTGTAAATATGCCTTCGCGAAGAATCCACAACCGAGGATAAAACCACCCATGAACGGATTCGACTCCCTACGGTCGCTCACCGCAGGCTTAGGTTGCTAAGCCCTGAGCGAACAACGTGAGCCGAAGGGTTCGCCTCAAAATTCGAGGCTCGCAATGACATCAAAAAAGGATTCGAGGACTTAAACAGCCGCGGGCGTGCCGGTGGCGAGGAGAGTATCCTCGTCGGAAAGGGACTGGTGGATCTCCCCCAAGGTCTTCACGACCCAATCGGCGTCGTCGGTGGTCAAAAGTTTTTGGCGCAGATCGCGGGCGCCCTCAAAACCCTTCAGGTAATTGGAAAGGTGCTTGCGCATCTCGAGCAAGCCCATCCTCTCGCCCTTCACCTCAATGGAACACTGGAGCTGTTCCAGGGCCACCCCGATGCGGAACTTGAGCGAGGCGGCCTTCATGGGTTTGCCCGTCTCCAAGTAATGGTTGATCTCCTCGAATATCCAGGGCGAACCCATGCTTCCCCTGCCGATCATGATGCCGTCGCAGTTGGTTTGTTTGAACAGATTATAGGCGTCCTCGGCGCTCTTCACGTCGCCGTTGCCGATGACAGGGATCTTCGCTTGTCGCTTGACCTGGCTGATGATGTCCCAATTGGCCTTACCTTCGAACATTTGATTGCGGGTACGGGCATGAATGGCCAAAGCCGAGGCCCCCGCGTCCGTCACCGCTTCCAACAGCTCGAAGACCGA
>CAZLND010000260.1:0-3951 GCA_964560635.1 uncultured bacterium
TGTCATTGTCACCCTGCGCTAAAGCTCCGGGTGACAGGCGAGCCGACCCGCCTCCCGAAGCTCACAGAGCGTAGGGAGGGGCAACCTCAGGTTTTTTTCGAATAACGGGGCGATCATGACAAGCTTGTGGTAGTTGGCCTCTGGCCAACGCACAACCTCAGTTTAAATACCGTTTTTGCCCGCGGCAAAAACCAACAATTTGAACCACCCATGAACTAAGGTTGCTTCGCTTCAGAATTCGAAGCTCGCAATGACAGCAAAATTTCAATTCTCAGCTGTTGTTATGTTAAACTCCCAGGCGAAAAAGACGTACATCCCAACCCTTTTGAGGTTCCATGAAACGCGTCCATTCCGTCGTGACCGGCGGAGCCGGGTTCGTCGGCTCCCACCTTTGCGATTTCCTTTTGGCCCAGGGCCACCACGTCACTTGCGTGGACAATCTCATCACGGGCAAGACCGAGAACATCGCCCATCTGCGTCGCAATCCCCTTTTCCGCTTCATCAAGCACGACGTCATCAAGGGCCTGCCGCGCCTCTTGCGCTTGAGGGACTCCCACCGGACCATCCCGCGCATCTTCCCCTCGTCCGCCGATTACATCTTCCACTTGGCCTCGCCCGCCTCGCCCGTGGGCTATATGAAAAATTCCATCCAGACCATCCTCACCAATTCCATGGGCAGTCTCCAACTTTTGGAATATTGCAAAAAACGCCACACCAAGTTCCTCTTCGCCTCCACGTCGGAAGTCTACGGCAACCCCTCGGTGCACCCCCAAGTGGAGACCTATTGGGGCAACGTCAATTCCTTTGGCCCCCGTTCGTGTTATGACGAGAGCAAGCGGTTGGGCGAGGCCATCGTGTACGAGTACATCCACAAGTTCAACGTGAACGCCCGCATCATCCGCATCTTCAACACTTACGGCCCGCGCCTGAACGAGACCGACGGCCGGGTGGTTTCCAACCTCATCACTCAAGCCCTGAACGGCGAATCCCTCACCATCTATGGGGACGGTTCCCAAACCCGCAGTTTTTGTTTCGTCTCCGACCTGGTTCGCGGCATTTGGGCGGCCATCTCCAGCGAGAAAACCATGGGTGATATCTTCAACTTAGGCAACCCGCAGGAGACCACCATCAAGGACTTCGCCAAGACCGTCCAAGAGCTTTGCGGTAAACCAGGCGCCAAGATCGAGCACAAGCCCCTGCCTACCGACGACCCCATCCGCCGCAAACCCGATATTTCCAAGGCTAAAAGGGTCCTGGGTTGGGAGCCCACTGTCTCATTAAAAGAGGGCTTAAAGCAGACCATCGAGTATTACCGGGGCAGGATTTAACCCAAAAAACTAGGGTATAATTGCCAATGAATAATGAAGAATGATGTCGGTTGGTTTTTATAAGACTTTTTCGTATGTTGATACGCGTCCCCTGGCTCATTCTTCATTTTCCATTGTTCATTTTAAATTGAGGTTTTCATGAAGACAGCGATCTTATATCCCCCGTTCCGCAAAGACGGCGAACTGCCCCTTTTGACCCAGAACCGCCATTTGAAGTTCTCTAAGACCCTTGAAGTTCGCATCTTCCCCCTGGTTCCCGGCCACTTGGCCACCAACTTGAAGGTCCTCGGCCACGAGATCCTCTGGCTGGACGGTATCAACCGCCGCATGTCCGACGAGGAATTCGACAAGCACCTGACCGACTTTATGCCCGAGGTCATCTTCCTGGAGACCAAGGCCCCCGTGGTCAAGCGCCACTGGAAATACATCGAGGAACTCAAGAGCCGTTTCCCCAACACCAAGATCTGCCTCATGGGCGACCATGTGAGCTACTTCCCCGAGGAATCGGTCCTGAACTCGAAGGTCGACTATGTCATGACCGGCGGGGACTACGACATCGTGGGCCGCAACATCGTGCAATTTCTGGCGGGCAAGGAACCCCTGGGCCCGGGCGTTTGGTACCGCGACGCCGCTGGCAAGACCGTCACCACCGGCCCCCACAAGCTGACCGACGCCTTGGATTCGCTCCCCTTCATCGACCGTGAGCTGACCCGTTTCCTGGATTATGGCGAGGCTTACCTGCTCCGCCCCACCGCTTATATCCTCACCGGCCGCGGCTGCGGCGCCTCCGACGCCTCCCCCAACAGTGTGGGCGTCTGCACCTTCTGCATCTGGCAGCACGCGCTTTGGGGCAAGACCGCCCGCCTTCGTTCCCCCGCCAACGTGGCGGAGGAAATGCAGATCTGCATCGAGAAACACGGGGTCTGGGAATTCTTCGACGACAACGAGTCCGGCCCCATCTACAACATCGAATGGCTCAAGGAGTTCTATAAAGAACTCGTGTCCCGCAAACTGCTGGGACGTTTCCAATTCTCCTCCAACTGCCGCGCCGACACCTTGAACGAGGAGGTCGTGGACCTTCTCGTGAAATGCGGCTGGCGCCTGCTGAAGATCGGCTTGGAAGCCGGCTCCGATTATTCCATCAAGCATTTGGCCAAGTGCGAGACCGTGGACCTCATCAGCAATGGGGTCAAGATGGCCAAGGACAAGGGGCTGGTCGTGCTCCTGACCACCATGTTCGGCTACCCCTGGGAAACCGAAGAGGACATGAACAAGACCTACGAGGTCACCAAGGAAATACTGAACTACAAAGTGCGCTTCGGGGATTGCATGCAAGCCTCGGTGGTCATCGCCTATCCCGGTTCCCCGCTTTGGCGCGAGGCCGTCAATAAAGGCTGGCTGTTGGTGGGTAAGGAAGAATACGAGAAGTACGACATGAGCCATCCCATCCTGAAGACCAACGTCAACCCCGCTCCTTGGACGCGCAAGACCTGGAGCCTGATGAAAGACCCCATGTTCATGTTCCGCCAGCTGGTGACCATCCGTCACTTCCGGGAGCTCGATCTCCTTTGGAGGGGATTGAAGTCCCTTCTGGGACATGTGCAGGACTATCAAGAACCTATGCCGGAAGGTACAACCAATGCAACGCCTCAAACAGCCGCCAGCCACTAGAAGTTCGGCCGTTTCCACATCCTCTCATTCCACCGCCGGTGAAGCCGGTTGGAAGTGGAAGGTCGTCGGTTTCATCCTCGTGCTGGTCCTGGGCTCCGGCCTTTGGGCCACCGGCATCCTGCAAGACCTCTTCGCCGGTCCCAAGGCCCCCCTCCCGCGCGAGGCGATGGGCCTTTCCCTAGGCATGTCCTTGGACGAGATCCAGCAGAAATACCCCCTGATGAACCTGGGGGAGCTGTTCCGTCAGAACCCCGGCAAGGACCTGGACGCCATCCTTAAGGAACAACCCAAGCTCAAGAAAAAGCTCGCCAAGATGAAGAGCGAACTTCGACCCTTCAACAACGACCCCAACTTCGGCATCGCCACTATCATGCCCCAGGCCGGGCTGACCAACGCGGGCTCGGTGGACGTGCTTTTTTACATGCCCACCAAACAGCTTTATTTCATCTCGGCCATGTGGGACGGAGGCGACGCCAAGGCTATCCCGGTGGACGAATGGTCCAAGTCTTTCCGCCGCTGGATCAAGAACCCCGGCCAAGGAACCGAGAACCTCAGCCCCGAGGTCAAGTTGAAGGAATGGCGTTATGCGGATAAACAGACCGAAATGACCGTCAGGAACCTGGACTATAGCGACCATGTGCAAAGATGGCAGGACCTGCGGGACGCTTCCAACTAGGCCGCCCAAGGCGCGTTCTCAAAATATCGTTTAGAAACAGGAAATTAACAAAACAGTGCGCGGTTCGCAGTGTTAAGTTCGAAGTTGATGAAGTTTTTCATCTAAAACAGATGAAAAACATACATTAACTGCGGACTTCGAACTAAGAACTGAGAACTAAAGGGATCTTTCACGAGTACTGGTATAATTAGGCAGGAGATGTATCCATGAGATTGAGAGTTCTATTAGTAAATCCCCCCCGCGTCAAAGGGCTTCCCGTCGTACGTGAAGAACGAG
>CAZLND010000261.1:0-3947 GCA_964560635.1 uncultured bacterium
CCGCCACCGATACTCCGACCAACACGCCAACTAATACTCCCACGAATAGCCCGACTAATAGTCCGACGTTGACACCAACAAGCACGGCTACATCGACGGCGACCAATACCCCGACAAGTACGTCTACGACTACGCCAACCAATACGCCAACTAGTACTCCCACGAACAGCCCGACCAATAGTCCGACGAACAGTCCCACAAACACACCTACGAATACGCCTACCAACACTCCCACCGCCACCGATACTCCGACCAACACGCCAACTAATACTCCCACGAATAGCCCGACCAATAGTCCGACGTTGACACCAACAAACACGGCTACGTCGACAGCAACCAATACGCCCACCGCGACTTCGACGAAAACGGCCACGAATACGCCTACCAAGACTCCTACCAATACGCCGACGTTGACGCCGACAAACACGGCTACGTCGACGCCGACGAATACGCCTACGAATTCACCGGTCAATACCTTTACCGCCACCGACAGCCCCACGAATACACCCACCAACACGGCTACCAAAACGCCGACCAATACGCCAACGTTGACACCGACAAACACGGCCACGTCGACGGCGACCAATAGCCCAACGAATTCACCCACCAACACCGCGACCAAAACACCCACCAATACGCCGACGTTGACACCGACAAACACGGCTACGTCGACGGCCACCAATAGTCCGATCAATACCTCGACACCCACCAATACGCCGACGGTGACGCCGACAAACACGGCTACGTCGACGGCGACCAAAACACCCACTAATACGCCGACCCTGACACCGACAAACACGGCTACCGTGACGGCCACGAACAGCCCTACAAGTACATCCACCAATACAGTCACTTCCACTAACTCGGCGACAAATTCCCCAACGAATACGCCGACGTTGACGCCGACAAACACGGCTACGTCGACGGCTACTCTAAGCCCCACTCATTCACCAACTTTGACACCCACTTTGACCATCACGAACACTGCGACTCTCACGACTACCAGGACGCCTACCAATTCCCCTACCAATAGTCCTACGAACAGTCCGTCGGTCACCTCTACCACAACCTTTACAGCTACCAACACCAAAACCGTCACCTATACTTTCACTCCGACCTTGAGCCCCACCTACACGAACACGCTCACCATCACCGACACGCCTACCATCACGCCGACCTTCACGGTCACCGGCTCGGTGACGATGACACCCACTCCTGACAAGCAGATGTACCTGAGCCAAAACTTCTTCAACCCGAACACTCAGCCCCTGCTCATCGACTTCAGGGTGGATAATCCGGGTCAAGTGAAGATATGTATTTTCAATATCGTGGGGGAACAAGTGACGAAACTAGTGGACCAATATTATGGGGCGGGGAACTATCAGATCCCTTGGAACGGGAAGAACAGCTTCGGCGACCTCGTGGGTAATTCCACTTATTTCATCCTCATCCAAGCGCCGGACGGCCATTTGGCTCGACAGGTCATCGTCCTCAAATAAGATTCAAAATTCTGTCGGCTTTCCTCTCTAACCCCTTTGTTTTAGGGTCTTTTTGGCCCTTCGAATCGTTGCGGGTTAACCGTTTTAACGATAAAATTACCACATTCATTTTCTTCCGGCCTAGCTTGCCTGCTGGGCCTTTTTCGTGTGATTTCCTTCGGTCTGCCAACCAAAAACTTTCTCCCATTTCAATTCGAACAATAAATCCAAAAGGCCTTTCTTGCTCCGGGAACTCTGGGTCAACCTCTTTTTATCAGATTCACGGCGGGTTTTTTACCTGTCGGCGGTCATCGCTTTGTCCGCGTCATGTGGTTCCATGGCCTGGGGAGCCACAAATACACCCACGCCTACCGCGACTCGGACCCCGACCAACTCGCCGACGCTCACGCCCACGAATTCGGTGACCAATTCACCGACGAACACATCCACCAATACGCCTACCATCTCCCCCACGACCACTCCCACAAACACTCCGGGGTTGACCTATTTCGGGGATCAAACTGCGTTGAGTTCGGCTTCTTACTACGTTGTGGATTCAATAAGTAAAGCGGCCGATTTCCGTTTTACGCAAAGAACGGCCAATTCCTTGAATGAAGTACGGGTCTACTGTGCCGGCATTACGGGTGTCTCGCCTACCTATCAGGTCGGGATCCAAGCCGATCTAAGCGGTCTTCCCAGTGGTTCTTATTTGACCAGTGCAACAGGCGCTCTGGCGCAAGGTTGGAACGTTTTTTCGGTGCCGTCAATGCCGGTGACGGCTGGCGCGGTTTACCACCTAGCTGTTACCTTTTCCGGAGGTACGATCAACGCATCCAATGCCGCCACTATCCTTTTGGATGGATTCACGAGCCCCTTTTCGCCATCGGTCATCCCGTTCGACCAATACAACGATCCGTCCTTCGTTTCCTTGAGCTACTTTGGAAGTTGGTTCGTCAATACCGGACATATCCCGCTTTTCGTCATTGGATACACCGATCTGAGCCACTATGGGAATTCTTACAATATTTGGACAGGCCAAGCCGATTATTCAACGGTTCAACAGGCGCAGTTGATAGCTCCGCCCGCGGTGAATACCACGGTCAATCAGGTGGGGATCTTTTTCTCGAAATTCGGTACACCTCCGGACAACCTTTATTGCACTCTGCTTGATGTCACCCAGGGTGTGACCATCTGCCAATTCACTTACGCCACGCCAAGTACCGCTCCAGGTTCCAATAATTGGTTGGATGTGCTCATGCCCGGGACCTATACGCTTTTATCGACGGACACCTATAAGCTTGTTTTTAGCTCGCCCAATTGCAATGTTTCGAACCTCTATTTCATCAATGACCTTACTACCGTGGGCGGGGCACCCTATGACAATATCAGCTACAACGGTGTCAGCTCTTATAGGCAATCCTCCGTTGATGGCGGCTACAATTGGACCTCTAGTGTCTCTGATGATATTCCTTTCAGGTTCAGTTATAACGCCGCCGCGCCAACCGCGACTCCCCAGCCCACGGCTACTCCCACCAATTCCCCGACCAATAGTCCTACTCGCACGCCCACCTCTACGCCCACGAACTCACCGACGAATACTCCGACAAGAACGCCCACCAGTACGGTCCAACCCACGGCCGGGACGGGTTGGTACCTAGGCAACGCCAGCAACGCTTTTGGTGTCCGGAATTATTTCGGGAGTTGTGTGTTCGACGCGGGCGGCGGGCCCGAGATGTGGATAGTGGACGGTCGTTATTCGGCGGGTAGGTACAGCGACGTTTGGCATTCAGCCGATGGCGTGAATTGGAACCAAGCTACTGCCTCCACTCCTTTTGGCGCGCGAAGCGGCATGGCCTGCGTTTCCTACAACGGCAAATTGTGGGTGACCGGGGGAACGGACGGCACGGTCCGGTATAACGATGTTTGGTACTCCACCGATGGAGTGAGTTGGAACCAGGCCACCTCGGCAGCGGCCTTTGCGCCTCGTAGTATCCACACGATGCTGGTTTACAACAATATGATGTGGGTGATCGCGGGTAGTGACACCAACACCTCGGCCCTCAAGGATGTTTGGTCTTCCACCGATGGGGTCAATTGGACCTTGGCCACCAGCACGGCCGCTTTTGGCACCAAGACCGGTCACAGTAGCGTGGTCTTCAACGGCCTGATGTGGGTGATCGCGGGGGATGCGACCGGCAGCGGCACGGGTTCCACCAGTATCTGGTCCTCCTCTGATGGCTCGAACTGGACCCTGGCGACCTCGTCCCCCGGTTTCAGTCCTAGAAGGTGGCATGGAAGCACGGTTCTCGACGGGAAAATGTGGGTCATTGGGGGAGCGCCGAGCGGGCCGGTGACGAACGATGTTTGGGGTTCTCCCGATGGGACGAACTGGACCAAGTACACTCCCGCCGCTTCCTTTTCCGGTCGGCAGGGTCATTCGGCCCTTTCTTTCCAAGGGAAAATGTGGGT
>CAZLND010000262.1:0-3923 GCA_964560635.1 uncultured bacterium
CCCTCACCCACCAACACTCCGGTCCCGGCCACCAATACCTTCACAAGCACCTACAGTTTCACTCCCACCAAAACCTTCACCCCTGTGCCTCCCACCAACACCTTTACCAATTCCCCGACCATCACCAACACCTATACCCCCGTTCCGCCCACGAACACCTTCACGAATAGCCCGACGAAGACCAACACCCCAAGCCCGACGAACACCAACACCCCAGTGCCGCCCACCAATAGTTTCACTCCTACGAATACGCGCACCTTCACCAATACGTCGACGAGCACCAACACCAACACCCCGGTGCCCCCCACCAATACCTTCACATCCACGAACACCCCAACGAAAACCGGCACTCCTACCGATACATTCACGGGGACCGTTCCCCCGACCAACACGCCTACCAACACCTTGAGCCCTACTAAGACGAACACGCCTGTGCCACCGACCAATACACCGACCAACACCCTTTCGCCCACCCCTACCTCCACCAATACGCCACTGGCCTTGACGGCCACTTTCACCTTTACGCCGACCAACACGGGCACGTCCACCTTCACGAACACATCGACCTGGACGGGAACCTCCACCTTCACGCCGACCAATACCAACACCTCCACCTCGACCAACAGCCCGACCATTACGGACACGCCGACGGACACCTTTACCGGGACCCTGTCTCCAAGCAACACCCCGACCAATACATCCACGTCAACGTGGACGGGAACACCCACCAACACCAGCAGTTCCACCTCGACCTTCACCAACACCGATACCCCGTCGCCTACCAACACCTCCGTCTTCACCAATACCCCCACGGCTACCTTCACGGCCACCCAACCGGTGGTCCAGGTCGGCAATGGGAACAATTCACCGGGGAACCAGACGATACCAGCGGGATCATCCAATCAAGTTGTCCTGCAATTGAGCGTCAACGATACCAGCGGGGAAAACCTTCAGTTGAATGGTTTGACCCTGACCTTCAACGGAACGGGGAATGCCGCCACCGGGATCTCGAGCATCACCTTGTGGAAGGACCCCAGTGGAAATGGTACGACCGCCGGGTCTTCCGTCTTGGCCACGATCGTCGCGCCCTTTGCCTCGGGTAATAATGTGCTCATCAACTTCAGCGATATCGTGGGGGCGGGTACCATCCAGGATTATCTAGTTACTTACAATTTCTCTTCGGGCGCGTCGGCGGGCACCTATTCGGTGAGCGTCGCCAATGGAAGCGCCTTGACCGGACAAGGGGTGGTCTCCACCAAGAGCCTGCAGGTCCAAGGAGCCCCGGTCAATGGGGCGATCTATACGGTCAGCGCCCTGACAGCGACTCCCAGCTTCACCCCCACGGTGACATTCACCGCCACAGAGACCTTCTCGGTCACGCCCACGCTTTCTCCAACGCCCTTGCCCATCGTCAAGATCAAGGACCCCTATCCCAATCCGGTCAGTGATTCAGGCGTGCTTTCCGTCGACGTAACGGCTCCCGCGGATTCGAGCTTGAGCTGGTCGGTCTTCACGACCTCCTTCCGTAAGGTATGGGATGATTCCATCCCGGTTCCCGCGGGCCACAGCACGATCCATTGGAATTTGAGGGATCGAAATGGCATCCCGGTTTCGGACGGCCTTTACTACATCCGGATCCAGGTGACCGGTCTTCACTCCACCACCCATATTTTCAAGGTCCTGGTCCTGCAATAAGACCCTCTTAAAATCGACTTCTTTTACCAAGCCGATCGGTCATAACCGGTTGGCTTTTTGTTTTAGGGCACAGATGGTTTAACCGGTTCAAGTTTTGTCGTTCGAAAACCCCGGTCCATACCCGTATCAATCCCATCCCTATCCGAGCCAAGGGCTGGCATTGGATGATCAAGCTTCTGTCATGCGATGGATCCTCGGTAAAACCACATTACTCAAGAGATACTAGAAGTCCCTGGATATTTAGGTTCGATGGGGGTAAAACAAAACCCATGGAACCTTCATCCCACCCCAAATCCTCTTCCGGACTCAAAGTCCCTTCCCGTCCCAAGGTGCGTGTCATCGGTATGACCTTGGACCCCCCCGGGGCCACTTACGGTCCCCGCCACGAGGACCATCATGAATTCATCTGGATCATGGAAGGGGAAGCGCTGGTCCATTTCAACAAGCGGGTCCTTCACGCTGGCGCGGGGACCATTCTCCTGAAAAGACCCTGGGTCAAAGACTATTACGAGTGGTCCACGAAACACCGCACCGTTCACGCTTATGTCCATTTCGACCTGGATCCTGAACAGCGAAGAAAGCTTTCGCAGCCCCAGGTCCCCGTTTTTCGGCAGCTTCCTCCGAACAATCTCTTCCAGCCCCTTTTTAGCTATATCCTGAACCTGGGGGATAAGCCCGAACCCCTACGGACCGAACTGATGTTGTCGGTGTTGGACCTGATGGTCGAAAGTTACGCCAGCGGGGAATTGGAATTAAGGGCACAGCCCGCCATCCAACTCAATGAAGCGGTGCAGCGGGCCATTGAGGTCATCCACCAACACGCATCCGAAGAAACCCCATCCCCCTTGACCCTGACGATCTTGGCCCAAGCCGCCCATACGACCCCAGCCAACCTATGCCGCCTTTTCAAAAAGGCCCTCGACCTGCGGCCATTGGAATATTCCAAATTGATGCGGTTGGACAAAGCCACCAGGCAATTGCGTCAGACCGGCTTGAGCTTGAAGGAGATCGGGCTTTCGAACGGTTTTTATGACGCTTACCATTTTTCACGCAGTTTCAAGATGGTCTACGGCGTTTCCCCGAAGGACTATAGGGAATCGAAGGAAGCGGATGGGATCGCTAAGAAGAATCCCATCATCCGGGTTCTTTACGAAAGGATCTGATCCTTAAGAGCCGTTTAACCGATTAAAGAAGCGGAAAGCTCTCAAGGGTGCTTTGAGTGGACCAAATCCATGCATCTTTTTGATAATCCTGTCGTACCCCATAACCACCTTTAGGTATAAGTTCCTTACAGAACCGAACAACGTTCGTAGGTTCCTTCCTGAAAGAAGGGACATCACCCACAATTCCTTTGAACACAGGCTTTTGAAGAGGCTTTCGTGATCCTTACCGCTCCCCCAACCAAAACCGTCCAATCCTATTCCAAAAAACGATTTCAATTGTCCGCTTTCACCCTTCTCGCTCTCTGGGTCTTCCTCGTTCTTCCCAGCATGCTCGGCGCCACGCCGCCCGGCGGTTACAACCTGGTTTGGAGCGATGAGTTCAACGGCTCGGTCGGCAGCGCCCCCAATAGCGCGAATTGGAGCTATGAGACCGGCAATAACGGCGGTTGGGGCAACAACGAACTGGAGAATTACACCACCAGTACCGCGAACTCCCAAATTGTCTCCAATGCCAATGCCACGGACGGTTCCGCTCTTGCCATCATCGTGCTGGATCCTGGCGGGAACAACGGCGCGGTCAATAGTTACACTTCCGCGCGGCTCAATACCAACGGGAAGCGAACTTTTCAGTACGGGTGGATGGAAGCCCGCATCCAAGCTCCGACAGGGAACCTTTGGCCGGCCTATTGGATGCTCGGTACCAACATCGGGTCCGTGGGCTGGCCCGCTTGCGGCGAGATCGACATCATGGAGCAGATCGGGAACCCGAGCACCAACTATGGGTCCCTGCATTCTCCCGCCTATAATTCCCCCTCGCCGGGCAACATTTACACCAACAATACAGCTCCCCTTTTTAATGCCGCTTTTCACACTTACTCCGCCTTGTGGCAGGCGGGCCAGATCCAGTTCTACGTGGATAACAACCTCTACGAAACCACCACTTCGGCCCAGGTGACGGGAGCCGGAGGGACTTGGGCTTTCGACCATCCCTTTTACTTTCTCCTGAATTGCGCGGTGGGCGGCAATTTCCCCGGACCTCCCAGCGCGTCCCTGAGTTTCCCCCAA
>CAZLND010000263.1:0-3914 GCA_964560635.1 uncultured bacterium
TGAATCGTCATGAATGCCCGAATATTCCAGGGCCATGATCCAGGGGGCGAAAAATTGGGAGGTTAGCCCTAAGTCGACCTCAGCTCGGTTGTCCTTGAAATCGTAGATGGGCAAGGCCGCGTAGTCGAATTGATAAAGCGCGTCGCTTCCCGCCAAGGTGAGCCCCACGAGGGAGTCGTACTGATCGAACTGGAAAACCGGGGCATGAAGGACCTTGGGGGCAAGCCAACCCAGGTCGTCGAAATAGTCCCCTTTTCGAACGTCCTTTTCATCCAAGCTATAAGAAGGAACTTCACTAGGTTCGGCCTTGGACAAGCTAAAGGCTTGGGGTTTCAAAGCCAGGTGGTACAGGTCCGACCCACCCGAATTCATCCCCGCGAAGTACAGTTGTCCCTTTTCCTGGTCCAAGGCCGGCCAATCGGCGTAACCCTGGGTGGTGAGCCGGGAGAGTTTCTTTTTTTGAAAGTCATACTCATATAAGGAATATTTCCGACCAAAATCAGCGGTAAAAAGGACCTTATCCCCGACCAATTGCGGGTCCCTTTCAATGAAGGGACTGGGAACGAGGGGCCTCACTGTCCCCTTCTTCAGGTCCAGTTGATAAAGATGATAAAGGCCCCAAGCGGGTTGGGCGGTCACCACCACTCTGCGGTCATCGGCGACGATCTGGTCCACCAAGAGATCCAGCGTGAATAATTTTGACTTTTGGCCATTGGCGGGGTCCAACGTGAACAACTCGGAGCCAAAGATCCCTTGGCGGTCTTGCGCCAAAAGCAGGTTGCCGTCCGAAAGAACACCAAAACCCCTCAATTGTCCCACCCATAAGACCCGGTCCTCGCCCGTGACAAGGTCCTTTTCATGGAACCTGGAAAGATATCCATAGTTCAAGGTGTTGGCGTAACCTTGCTTAAGGTCCGCCTCGGCATAATAAAGTTTTCGGCCCTTTATCCTCAGGGGCGCCGTGAAATAAGAAGTGGTGGAAGCCACCACTCGCTCCTTGCCGTCAGCCAGATCCCTTTCCACGATATTGTTGAAATAAAAGGCGGCGTAAACCCCTGTCTTGACCGGATAGGCCTCTTGATAATAAAGATGCCCCTCGGAAAGGCATAGCCCTTCCAAGCTCCACCCCTTCTTGGTAAGCCGTTCCCCTTGGGGCCGATAGTCGTAATCCTGGGTTTGTTCCTGCTTTTTCCAATCTTCCCAAAGGCCCGGGATGGACTTTCCCTTGTAATTCTTTTTCGAAGCCGCGTCCAATCCCAGCACGGGCAACAAGGGGGAGAGGTAAGAAAGAACGTTGGTCCCGTAATCGCCATAAAATTGGGGGAGCTTTTCCTCGCCATAAGTTTGGGCTAAATAGCGGTGGAATCCCGCGCCCGCTTCGTAATAAACGTCATAGGGAAATTCCAAGGGAACGAACGTGGCCTTCAGGACCGAGGGGAAATGCCCTTCTTGGGCCGAAACCCCCAGATAGGCGTCGAAGGCCCCGTCGTTCAACCGCCCGGCATAGTGGGAAACCCGGGACTCGTTATAGACCGCGAACCCCTCGTAGATCCAAGCGGGAAGCTCCAGATTGGGATTGAAGATATTCCCGAACGCGTCCCGCAGGAAGGCCGGCACGCCGTGGAGCCGGCTCAAATGGCAAAGATGGGTGTACTCGTGGGGGCAAAGGGTGGCCCACCAGTTCTCATTGGGCAGTTCCAACGCCGAGGAAGCCTCGGTGAAAAGTTGGATATCCTGATCCAGGGGATCGGTAAGGCCGTTGGAATAATCCCCCGCGTCCTGGATGACAACCGCAGTCAAAGGAGGCTGGTCGTTCCCGGTAAGCCGCTGGATGAGGGGCCGGTAATATTCCAAGTTTCGCAGGGCCTGCCGGGCCTCGAACTCATAACCCGGCTTGTAGAAAACCATGAAATGGTCGGTCTTGAGGTCCTTCCAGTCGGCTTGGCCGAAGGAAGCAAGCGGAAGTAATAGGAAAAGGAACAGCGTGGGGAGAGAGCGCATTTTCATACGGTTCTCAAAATATCATTCTTGCAATAAAAAGCCCTGAAAATAAAAAACCCCTTGCCCCCGGAGAGAGTGTTGCAGTGGTAGGGAGCAAGAGGTGATAAGGGGGCCCAGTGAACTGCCGGGTGGGTTGCTTACTCAACCGGCCGCCCTCCCCTTACAGGCTCAACGTTACCCCTACCCTTGTTCACTTTCCTTCCCGAACCACGGAAAGGCCGGAAAAAATGCCCGAAAAGCCGTTTTCTCCGACGTCAACGGCCCCCCTAGGGCTTTAAAAGGTCCTGGAAAGTCCTGTTTCCCCGCACCTTCTTGAAGCTGTCGTCCTTGGAGGCTTGGTCCTTGTACTTGGGATAAACGGCTATGGCCTTCTTGAGCCAATTGGCCGAATCCCCCACCTTGTTCTCTTGGGCGTAACAGGAAGCGATGTTGTAGAACGCCCCCGAATCCTTGGGGTCCAGCGAAGACTGCTTCTGGAATTCTTTGACCGCCTCGCCGTAATCACCTTGGCCGGCATAGCAACGACCCATGAAGAAATGAAGGGAGGGATCCTTTTCATAATGGGCCTGGGCCCGTTCAAGCCAGGACAAAGCGCGAGGGAAGAGTTGTTGGCCCACATAATATTGTCCAAGGAAGTAATAGAGGTCGGAATAGTAAGGGTCGGCCAGAACATAGCTTTTGCCTTTCTTGACCCTCGCATCCGCCTCGATCCCGTCATGGCATTTCTCGAAATTCAACATGAAGGTCACAGCCTCGGGACCCTTGCTTTGATTGAGTTTCATCAGACTCAAAAAGTAGAGGGAATCCAGCGACTTCGGATTGGTCTTCAGCCGTTCCTGGCAGGCCTTTTCCAGGTCCGCGTAATGCTTCGTCCTGAAAAGTTGGTCCAATCGTTGATAGTTATCCCCCGCCCAGACCGCCGAAGAGCCCAGGGTTAAGAGCATGGACAAAACGAGTGACTTCTTCATGTTCAGCCTTTCCCGTCCTATTTAGAGACCGCAGCAAAACCTATTTTCACCACTAAGGCACCAAGGGCACCAAGAACTACAAAAAACAAGAAGTTTTAAAAGCGACACCGATCAAATCTTTTTTGTCTTCCTTGGTGTCTTTGTGTCTTGGTGGTTCAAATTGCCTTTTAAAGATTCTCAAAAACCAACTACCGGACATTTTGAGACCGAGACCCTTTGGATACCGCGCTTCTCGAGGAGTTCCCCAACTTCCGGGTCCATCACCAGCGCTTGGTCCAAGACCCGGTAAAGCCGGGTCCAATCGGCCGCCGGATGGTCAGGGCTGGCGATCTGCGCGAGGGATGGTTTGTCCACCGCGCTGTGCAAGTGCCATATATGGTAGCCAGGACCTATGGAATTTAGCCAGTCCAGGAGCGCCTTTTTGCGGGGCGCCAGCTCGGTGCCCAACATGCTGGAAGTAAAGACCGAATCCCATTTGAAATGGGGGATGTCATACTCTTCCCCATCCAATGTGAAATTTCGGTAAGGGACCTTCTTCTCCTTCAACTTACGGCTGAAGATACCGGCGAACTTCGCCTCCGCCCCCATATGCTCGCAGGCGTGGTTCATCTTGAGTCCCTTGGACTCAATGAGCTTCCACTGGGCCTCGAATTCCCCCTCGGCCTCGGCCACATCCGCTTTTTTCCAGGCCTCTTCCACGGTATCGTGCAGGGTCCCGTCGGGCCGGACCATGGACTTGAGGGAGGTCAAGGGGCCCCACCGAAGCCGATCCCATTCAGCGGTGAAGGTGGCGTGCATGCCCACGGGGATCTTGTAGTCCTTGGCCATCTGGGCGGCTTCGTTGAAGGCGGGACAGGGCGCCATGAGGTTGGCGTCAGTGAGGAGTCCTTTGGTGAAGGCTTCGACAATGCCCTCATTCACTTCCGGACACATGCCGAAGTCGTC
>CAZLND010000264.1:0-3909 GCA_964560635.1 uncultured bacterium
ATGGGGAACGCGGTCGTGGCGGATGGGACGCTTTTCAACGCTTCCGCTTACAATCCAGCCCTCTTGGCCAATAATCCCGATACGATTCAGATCCATCTGGGATTCAATCTAGGCAACGATATCATTGGAATGGCCGATTATTTGACCAACTCCGACAACATCAATAACCTGCAAAATTCGCTTCAAAATGTCCAGCCGTCCTTCCAGAACATTAATGATAGTTTGAACATCTCCCAGCATGGCGGTTCGGTTGATGTCAACGAGTACAACCAGGGTGTTACGGGTCTTCAAAGTGCGATCAGCAATATTCAAACTGCCTTGACCACCGCGAGTAATAAGACCATCCAAGTGGGAGCGGGGCTCAATATCGCCGTTAAGATCGACGACCATTTTGGTTTTCAAGCTTATAACAATACCCAAGTTGCCGTGCAGATCGGCCGGGGTGGCCTAGTCGACTCCCTTTTGGCCCTGAAGAACCTTCCCTTATTGCAAGGCGGGAGTGGGAGTCAGGTACAGGCGGAGGCGGTTTCTTTTTATTCAAGCACCTCCAGCATGATGAACGCGTTCTTGGACCCCACCCAACAACAGCAACTGGGAAACGCCGTCACTACCTTTAAGAATTCACCCGGCAATCCATCGGATATCCAGACTTTCGCCAATAGCGTCAACAGCGTCTTGAGCAGCGTGACCCAGCAAAGTTCCCAACAGACCCTTTTCAACGACATCGTTCCCGTCGAGATCCTTGGGTTTTCGGACACTGTCATTATGGGCACCTACTGCTTTAGACCCTTGGACGATGACAAGGGCCTGTCGATCGGAACAAACCTCAAGGCGGTCAACCGCCGGATCGCTTCGATCAACTCCCTGTTCCTGGCCCATCAAAATACCAGCCAGTTCTCCGACATCAACGACGATCTTAAGAACGATATTCAGAAGACTACCTGGCGTTGGGGAGTAGACCTGGGGGTGGCCTATGAGTTCTCCGAGCCCAAGGTATCGGTCGGGGTCGCGGCGACGGATATCCTCCATAACACTGCCACACTTGATACTTCTTCTAATGATCCGCTTTATGGTGTGATAACCGACCCAGCCCCTACGGTGATAAGAGTTGGAGCTTCTTATAAGCCCATCAGACAATTGACCCTCAACTGCGATGTGGACGATCTTTTTAGCAACACTTCCTATTTTCAAGGCCTGGGATTCGGCTCCCACATGGATTTTGGGTTCAATTACGACTTGTGGAATATTCTGCAACTGCGTGGGGGATTGACCAACGGCAATCTTTGTGGAGGTTTGGGGCTTCCTTTAGGTATCCAATATGCTTTCGCAGTTGATAATTTGACCCAAAGCTATAACCATTACCTTCAATTCGATGTGGCTTTCTAAGATATTTCTTAAGCCCTTTTCCAGACCATCCAACCCCACTAAGTCTGAAAACAGATCCACTCATTCCCCTTCTTGAAAAAGCATCTTTTTTGTTATTTTGCGCCCTTTTTTACAAGAGAAGAAGGGAGGATGCTTCTTTACACCCCCTAGTAAAGCTCCTAGAATACGACCCCTTGCCACCGATGTTCGTTGTTGGAACTGTTGTTGGCGAAACTTGCAAGGCGACGATCCTTTACTCAGCCGCTGTCCACTCTGACGACGGCTTGGTTCATGGGGAGCCCGGCAACAAAATTCATTTTGAGGAGTCGCACCATGATGACGAAGGAAAAGAAGACCGAGCTCGTTCAGGGTTTCAAGCAAAAGGAAGGCGATACCGGTTCCCCAGAAGTTCAGATCGCCCTCGTTACCGAGAGGATCAAGTACTTAACGGAACATTTCAAATCCCATCCTAAGGACCACGCGTCCCGCCGCGGATTGCTCAAGCTGGTCGGGCACCGGCGCCGCCTTTTGGACTACCTGAAAAAGCACGATGTGAAGCGATATGCCTCGCTCCTCGATCGTTTAGGTCTTCGCAAATAATTTCACCTTTAGCCTAAACAATATCGAGGAGGAAAGAGAATGGAACGTGTTAGCGGCGCTTTAGCGCATTCGACTTTGTCTTTTGAGACTGGCCGCATGGCCAAGCAAGCCGATGGATCGATCCTGGCCCAGTTCGGCGATACGGTAGTGTTGGTGGCCGTTGTCGGCGCCAAGGAACCCATGCCCGGCAAGGATTTCTTTCCCTTGACGGTCGAATACCGGGAAAGGTCTTCTTCGGCGGGCCGTATCCCCGGCGGCTGGTTCAAGCGCGAGGGCCGTCCCCGTACCAAGGAGATCCTGACTTCCCGTCTGATCGACAGGCCTATCCGTCCCCTTTTCCCCGATGGTTTTTTCAATGAAGTCCAACTTCACGCCACGGTCATTTCAGCCGACCAAGAGAATGACTCAGATGTGTTGGCTGTCTCGGCGGCTTCCGCCGCTTTGGCGGTTTCCGATATCCCGGTGGCCGACATGTTCGGATGCGTGCGCATCGGACGGGTGAACGGCGACTTGGTCGTCAACCCCACCTTCAAGCAACGCGAAACCAGCACGCTGGACCTGATCGTGGCCGCCACCCGCAAGGCCGTCGTCATGGTGGAAGGTGAAGCCATTGAAGAGTCCGAATCCGTCATCTTTGAGGCCGTCAAATTGGCCCACAAGGAATGCCAGAAGATACTCGACCTGCAGGAACAATTGGTCAAGAAAGCCGGAAAACCCAAACGTGTTTTGAAGCTGGCCAAACCCGACGAGGCTTTGGAAAAGGACGTGAGGAGTTTCGGTCTTTCCAAGATGAAGGAAGCCATGGCGGACAAGGACAAGTTGAAGCGCCAGGAAAAGATCGCCCAAGTCGGCAAGGACGCGGTCGCCGCCTTGAAAGAAAAGTACCCAGAAAAAGACAAGGATATCCATGGCCTGATCCATTCCATCGAGTCCGATCTGGTCCGGGAAGCCATCTTGGACCGCAACGAGCGCCAGGACGGCCGTAAGTTCGATGAGTTCCGTCCCATCAATTGCGAAGTCGGGGTCTTGCCCCGCACCCATGGGTCCGCCTTGTTCACTCGCGGCCAGACCCAGGCCCTGGTGACGACGACCCTCGGCACGAAGGACGACCAACAGATCTTGGAAGAGCTGGAAGGCGAGACCAAGAAGACCTTCATGCTCCATTACAACTTCCCGCCTTATTCAGTGGGCGAGATCAAGCGCTTGATGGGTCCGGGCCGCCGTGAGATCGGGCACGGAAACTTGGCAGAGAGGGCCTTGGAACCTTTGCTGCCCCATCACGATGATTTTCCCTATACCATCCAGGTGACCTCGGACATCCTGGAATCCAACGGTTCCTCTTCCATGGCCTCGGTCTGCGGTGGAGCCCTTTCCCTCATGGACGCGGGTGTTCCTTTGAGAAGCGCTTGCGCGGGTGTGGCTTTGGGATTGGTTTCCAACGCCGACATGTCCAAGTACGCCATCCTCACCGACATCCAAGGCTTGGAAGACCATTTCGGTGATATGGATTTCAAAGTGGCCGGAACCCGCAAGGGTATCACGGCTATCCAGATGGACATCAAGATCTTCGGGCTTCCTTTCGAAGTCATCGAAAAGGGTTTGGCCCAGGCCAAGCAGGGCCGCTTGACCATCCTGGATATCATGGACAAGACCTTGGCGACCCCTCGGACCACGATGTCGGATTACGCTCCGCGCATCATCACCATCAAGGTACCGGTGGATAAGATCAGGGAAGTCATCGGCAAGGGTGGTTCCACCATCAAGAAGATCCAGGAAGACTTCCAGGTGGAAGTCAACGTGGAGGATTATGGATCGGTCCATATCGCTTCCCCCAACGGCGCCGCTATCGAGAAGGCTAAGGCTTTCATCGCCGGCCTGATGGCCGAAGCCGAAGAAGGCAAGATCTATTTCGGCACGGTCAAGAAGCTCATGGACTTCGGCGCT
>CAZLND010000265.1:0-3878 GCA_964560635.1 uncultured bacterium
GCGATGCGGTATTTGCGGCGGCACGGAATTTTACCGTCAGAAGGATTTCAACACCAAGCTGGGGCTTTGGTTGATGGTCATCATGATCGTTTCCGCGCTGGTCTTTAACCGGTGGTTCATCCATATTCTCATCGGGTTCGCGGCCTTGGACCTGGCCCTTTATTTTGGTTTGGGCGACATCATCATCTGCTACAAATGCCGGGCCATTTACCGGGGATTCCCCATATCGTCTAAAGTCGCGGGCTTTGACTTGAAGACCCACGACGCTTACGAATTTAAGAAGAAGTTGTGAGTTCTAAGTGTTGAGTTTTGAGTTGTGGAAGTTTTTTTGATCGAAGATCAAAAAATACATTAACTCAAAACTAAGAACTCAAAATTCAAAACTATTAGTCAGAGGAGTTGTTCATGTCCGAAACGTCACCGAAATCAACGGGAGGCCCGAACCAAGATCCAATGTATGCTCCTGAATCGGGTTTTTCCCTTTTCATCAAACTCTTCATCGTGCCCGCGGGAATCGTGGCCATCGCCCTGGGTATCTTCTTTTTGGGGACCCTGGCGCTCCAACATCCCAAGACGGCCCAGCAGTATCTGGAAGAATTGAAAAGCGACAGCACTAGCCGCCGCTGGCAGGCCGCCTATGAGCTTTCACGCATCATGAACCAAGGCGATAAGATCCAATTCGACGATAACTTGAAGGCCCAACTGGTCTCGACCTTCGCGGGAGCCAAGGACGATGACCCGCGCGTGCGCGAATATTTAGCCCTCGTTTTGGGGCGCTTGAAGGAAAAGTCGGCGGTCCCCGAACTCTCGAAAGCCGTGAAAGACAACTCAAGCGACGTGAAGATCTATAGCCTGTGGGCAATCGGGAATATCGAGGACGCGGCAGGTGGACCCGCGGCTTTGGAAGCCCTGTCCGACCCCGACCCGGGCGTGCAACGCATGGCCGTGGGGGCTTTGAGTTCCCTGCGCTATGTCCCGGCCAAGAATGCATTGGAAGCCAATCTCAACAGTTCGAACCAGGCGCTGAAGTACGACTCAGCGGTGGCTTTGGCTCGTTTGAAGGATGAAAAGGCTGTTGCGACCTTGTTGGATATGATGGCCTTGAAGGCTACGGGCAAGGCTGAGGACGATGAGATCATCCAGTCGGCCAAAATGGCCGCTATTGAGGGTTCGAAGGAATTTTCTAATACCCAGTTACATCAGAAGGTTGTGGATTTGAGCAAGAACGATCCTGACCTCAAGGTTCGCGACGCCGCTCTGCAGGTACTAAAAAAATAAATCTACCACAGAGTCACAGAGGCTCAGAGAAAACCAAGATTTGATTTGAAATCCTTTCTCTGTGTCTCCGTGTCTCTGTGGTGAAATTTGGTTTAAATGATAATTTCCGAGGCTAAAGTTGAGGGCCATTCTTGCCTGGTGATGGACCCGCCCATCATCCCGCCGGGAGCCCCGGTCATCCTTATTCTGCACGGCCTCGGCACCAACGCCGATGATATGGCCCCCCTTTGTGAACAACTGAACATCCCCAACTGCCGCTTTGTCCTCCCTGACGCGCCCCTGCACCTGACTGGTTACCCGGAAGGCGCCTACGCCTGGTACAACTTCCAAGCGCATGACCGAGAACAGATCGAAAAAAGCCGGGAATATCTCTTTAAAGTGATGGACCGCTTCTCGAACGACAAGAATTTAAGACCGGCCGCGGGCCAGGAAAAAAAGCCGAACCCTTTGATCATCATGGGTTTTTCGCAAGGCGGGGTGATGTCGCTGGAAGCGGGACTGAACTATAAAGGGAAGATAGCGGGTATTGTTTCCATGAGCGGATATATGCCTGACCCCTGGGCCACTTTGACGAAGTCCGAAGCGCCTTTTGAAACGCCCATCCTGCTGGTCCATGGCACACACGATGATGTGGTGCCGGTCGCCGGTTCCCACCACGCCGCCGAATCCCTGAAGCAAACGGGTTATAGCGCGGTGACGCTCAAAGAATTTCCAATGGGGCACACCATTACGGAAGAATCTCTAGGAACAGTCAGGGAATTTTTAAATTCGATTTTTAAGGCCAGTTAACGGGTAGGGTTTTAGGATAAAATTTCGAACCGGCTTTTTTGTATTTTGAGGATAAATTCCGGACCTTGCCGTTTCGCAAAGCCTCCACGTGTAGTTTCTCCCAAACGTAGTGACTCGAGTCCCCGATTTTTTTCGCGAGTTTCCAATAGGCCTTGGCTTTCCGGGTTGCCTTTTCGATCCGCTTAGGGTTTTCTTTCGCTATCAGCCATTCGATCTCGGCAAAACCCAACAGCGCATAAATGCGTCCGCGAGTGTCGCCGGTTTGCTGGAACAACTTATCGGCTTTGTAGAAAGCCCAGTGGGCTGGGAGATATTGGCCTAGCATTTTGTAAGTCGTGCCTAAGGACCAAAGGGTATAGGCGTAACTGACCCGGTCGCCGATCTTGCCGTAAAGCTT
Organism: uncultured bacterium; assembly: GCA_964560635.1. GTDB lineage: Bacteria > Oederibacteriota > Muellerivitia > Muellerivitales > Muellerivitaceae > CAZLND01. The sequence continues at coordinate 2,465 of CAZLND010000265.1, forward strand.
CTCGGCTTTCTTATAGAAGGGCAGGGCTTGCTTAAAACGCCCCGCCATACGTTCCACATTGCCCAAGCCGCAATAGGAATAAGCGATGCCGAACGCATCTCCTCGTTGACGCATGCGACGATTGGCTTCCCGGTAATAGGTGCCGGATCTTGAATAGTCCCCCAACATGCGATAGATCCCACCGAGGGCACAGCAGGTATAGGAAAGCCCTTCGGAGTTCTTGAGTTTCTTGAATAGTCTTAAGGCGGTCAGTAATTCTTGGAGTCCTTTTTTCATATCTCCCGCGATACGAAGAGTTCCGCCCAGGGCCCAACGCACAAAGGCTTCTCCTTCCAGGTCGCGCTCTTTTCGATAAAAGGCCAAGGCTTTCCACAGTTTTTGAAGGGCGGCTTGAGGCTGGCCGGAGGCTCGGGCGGCCAGGGCCCAACCCACTTGGGCATCGATTTCAGCAACAGGGTCTATTGTTTTTAAAAGGTTTTCAGCCTGCCGGTAATGGCGAAGGGCTTCGGGAAAATATCCACGAATTCGTTCCACATCGGCCAATCCCAAGAGGATCTCCGCTTTCTCGTCTTTTTGAAGGGATTTATCCCGAAGAAGAGCACCATAAATATGGCGGGCTTTTTCGAATTGGGAAGAAGCGCGGGCTTTTTCGGCTTGGGCAAGAGAGGCCACAGACTTCCTTTCATTGAACCGGATCAACGGCGTTTATCATAAACGGTCGGCCTTTGGAACGAAGGTACATTTTTGTACCATTTAACAAAAAAGATGTTTGGTTTCCGGAACCTTACCGTTATCATTCCCCGACATCCCTCAACATTGAAGTCCGCAAACGCCCCTTTTCACAAGAGTTCCAGGAAAAAAAGGGGTAGCCACGCTTCCTTTTGGTTTTTTTCAAAACTTGGCACGAATCTGGCTTTGAAAGACCCGTTCCGCTCCCTTTGGGGAAATTAATTGTAAGGAGAATGATGTATGAAAGGTATCCGAAAGCTTTTTGATCTGATGAAAGGGAAGAAAGTGGGCTTTGTCCTCGTGCTTTCTTTCCTTTTGGTTTCAGTATGGGCATTAGCCCAGCAAACCGCGCCCGCTGCTGCTCCGGCCGCAGCCCCCGCGCCAGCCGCTGTCGCCCCCGCGGCCGCAGCCCCGGCTCCTGCCGCTGCTCCGGCCATCAGCGCCGGCGATACGGCTTGGGTGTTGGCTTCTGCGGCGTTGGTCCTTCTGATGACGCCCGGTCTGGCCTTCTTCTATGCCGGTATGGTGCGCCAGAAGAACGTCATGGCTACGATCATGCAGAGCTTCTTCATGATCGCCTTGATCAGCGTCCAATGGGTCGTTTTCGGATATTCCTTCGCCTTCGGCGACGGGACTCCCTGGTTCGGAGGCCTGAAATGGTTCCTCTTGAACCATATGCCGGATG
>CAZLND010000266.1:0-3840 GCA_964560635.1 uncultured bacterium
AGCGTCCAATGGGTCGTTTTCGGATATTCCTTCGCCTTCGGCGACTGGACTCCCTGGTTCGGAGGCCTGAAATGGTTCCTCTTGAACCATATGCCGGATGTCAGCCCCTTGGCGCCGACCATCCCCCATTTGGCTTACATGATCTTCCAGGCCATGTTCGCCATCATCACGCCGGCCCTGATCTGCGGAGCTTTCGCCGAGAGGGTCAAGTTCACCGGGTTCGTTGTTTTTTCACTCCTGTGGGCGACCTTCATCTATGACCCGGTCTGCCATTGGGTCTGGTCCCCGAACGGATATTTTTCCGCTTTGGGTGCCCTGGACTTCGCGGGCGGTACGGTCGTTCATATGACCGCCGGTTATTCAGCGCTGGCCTTGGCCCTCTTGCTCGGAACGCGCAAAGGGTACGGCAAAGAATCCATGGTCCCGCATAACCTGACCTTGGTGCTTTTGGGCGCCAGCCTCTTGTGGTTCGGATGGTTCGGCTTCAACGCCGGTTCGGCTTGCGCGGCCAATGGTTTGGCCTGTAACGCCTTCGTCACCACGAACACGGCCACCGCCATGGCGGCCCTTTCATGGTGCTTGATCGAGTTCATCCACCGCGGTAAAGCCACTACCTTGGGCGCGGCTTCGGGAGCGGTGGCCGGTCTGGTCGCCATTACCCCGGCTTGCGGTTTCGTGGACCTAACGGGTTCGCTCTGGATCGGAGCCTTGGTGAGCATCTTCTGTTACCTGGCCATCCAAGTGAAGATCAAGCTGGGTTATGATGACTCCTTGGACGCTTTCGGCGTGCATGGCGTGGGCGGGACCTTCGGGGCCATTGCCACCGGTATTTGGGCGGTGAAGGCCGTGAACGGACATGATGGTCTTTTGGCTGGGAATCCCGGCCAATTGTGGATCCAGGTCCAAACGGTGCTGGCCACTATGATCTTTTCGTTCTTGGGAACGGTCGTCCTCTACTTTATCGTGGAAAAGACCATTGGTTTCCGGGTCAGCGCGAAGGACGAAGAATTGGGGTTGGACCTCTCCCAACACGGCGAAGAGGGTTACCATATCTAAGTTTGATTCACCAATTTTCCACGGTAAAACCGTGAGGGAGGCATCAGAATGAAAAAAATCGAAGCGATCATCCGGCCTAGCGCGTTAAGGGCCGTTTTGGACGGCCTGAAGGCCGTGGGTTATTCGGGCGTTACTGTGGCTGAAGTGCAAGGCCATGGGAGCCAAAAGGGCATCACCGAGAGCTATCGGGGGCAAAACGTGGAAGGTCTTTTGCCAAAGCTTTTGATCGTGACGGTGGTGTCGGAGAAGCATTTGGCCAAAGTGATCCAGATCATCACTAAGACGGCCCGGACGGGGGAGATCGGGGACGGAAAGATATTCGTCTCGCAGGTGTCCAACGCCATTCGTATCCGTACCGGGGAAAAGGGCGATAAGGCGATATAAACCTTTTTGAGTTAAACTGATAGCCCCGTAGCGCTACGCTGCGGGGCTATTTTTTTGTGTAGGGAAAATGAAAATGAAAAGATGGTCCATAACGGTTCTCTTGGGTCTGGGAATGGTCTCGGCCCTTTCGGCCCAGGAAAAACACCCTTCCTTGAAAGTCCTTCCCTGGAACGGCCACAAGGCGGCCGCGTCGCTTACTTTTGACGATGGTTGCGCCTCCCAATTGGATGCAGCGGTCCCTGAACTTAACAAAAGGCAAATGCGGGCGACCTTTTTCCTCATCGCCAACCGCATCACCCGAAAGGATGAATGGCGCAAGCTGTTGGTCCAGGGGCATGAGATCGGCAATCACACCCTCGACCATAAACACGCTTCCGAGCTAACCTCTAATGATGCCGAGTCTCAAGTGCTGGGAGCCCACCACGTTCTTCAAAAGGAATTCGGTATCCCGATGGGGACTTTCGCGTACCCCTACTCGGAGATCACGCCGGAGTTGAAGTCCCAAGTGGGGAAATGCTATTGGTTGGCCAGGGGCGGCCGAGAGAAATGGGTGACTTCGGATCGGGAAGCGGTGGATTGGCTTGACGTGCCTTGCCGGAAAGTCATGGCCAAGACCTCTTTCACGGACTGCAAGAAATGGATGGAGAAGAATTTCAAGACGGGCGGGTGGGTGATCTGGGCCTTCAAGGGCCTTGCACCGGACGTTCCGGAGAATGAGCCGGTGAGCGGTGAAAATTTCAGGAAGATACTCGACTCCCTGCAAGCGAAGGACATTTGGTTGGCGCCCTTTCAAACGGTGGGTAGTTATTGGCGAGCCCAAAAGATATTCGAAAAAAGCAAAGTGGAGTCGAAGGATGAAGAAACCTGGACCTGGGAGGTCCCGAAAGATCTTCACCCGGACGTGACCTTGAAGATGAAGGTCATCCCCGCGAGTTCGGGGACATCCGCGTCCTTTGAAATCTGGCAAGGCCGTCAAAAAATCAATCCAGATAAAACCGGCGTTTACCCGCTTAACTTCAACGAGGGTCAGTTGACCCTTCGGCCAATGCCCAAAAGCTGACCCGGAGCCGGGAAAATTCAAACGGTTTCAGAAAGCTGACAGCGCCTGTAAGATTTTCTGAACCCCCCACCCTTTTTTGAAAAGCCCTGGTATTTCTTTAACCCTTCTGCTAAAAAAGCGTGTCAAATTTATCACAGAAACGTCCAAAGCCAAGGCCCAGGGCTTGCGGACGGAGTTCAAAATTTAACAGGAGTCCAACGTGGCAACGATCAAGGATGTAGCGAAAAAAGCGGGAGTCACCATCGGGACGGTCTCGAGGGTGCTTAATAACAAGAAATGGGTCAGTGAGGACTGCCGTAAAAAGGTTCTGGTCGCCATCAAGGACCTGCATTACAAGCCCCAGGCCCATGCCCGGCGCCTGCGTCAAAAACATTCCCATATCTGCGGGGTCATCGCCCCCCATCACACCGCTATCTTCCGCAGTCCCTTCTTCACCAACATCATGGAAGGATTGGAGGAAGTGGCTGCCGAGCACCAATACCGTCTTCTCATCCACCCCCTGAACGAGACGGCTCGCGCGCAGGTTTCTTACCGGGCTCTCTTGGGTGACGGGAGCGTGGACGGCATGTTCGTCTTGAACGCTTGGTCGACCGACGTTTCCATCCGGGAACTGGGAGAAGCCAACGTGCCCTTCATCTTGGTCAATGGCAAGATCACCGGCCAGGAAGATTTCCCCTACGTGGGTTTCGACAATCGTGGCGGGGTCAAGAAGGCCATCGACCACTTGGTCCAATTGGGACATGAGCGCATCGGCATCATCAACGGCCGTATGACCACCACTAACGCTCTGGAGCGTTTCCAAGCTTTCCAAGAGAACTTGGCCGAACACAAATTAGAGTTCCACCAAGAATGGGTGGCCGACGGGGATTTTGAGGAAGAGGGCGGGCATAAAGCCGCGCTGAAGATATTGACCGCGGTCCGCCGTCCCAGCGCCATTCTTTGCGCCAGCGACCTAATGGCCATCGGGGCTGTCCGTGCCTTGAAAGAAAAAGGCGTGTCGGTGCCCGAGGATATGTCCATCGTGGGTTTCGACAACATGGAAGAAGCGATGTACCACGAACCGCTCTTGACCACAGTGTCCTTCTCGGCCATCGAAATGGGCAAGCTGGCCGCCCGCAAGATGTTCCAGATCATCGCGGAAGAGAACCTGGTGGAAAAAGCCACCACCTTGCAAGGTGAATTGCTCGAAAGGGAATCCACCCGCAAGATCAATTAGTCTCAAAACCAACCAAGCATTACAATAAGCCCTGTAGTAGAGCCTTCCGGCACACTACAGGGCTTTTTATTTTCACCGAGTAACTTGTCTTGAATGAAATGGGTAAATGAAAGCATGAAACGAA
>CAZLND010000267.1:0-3839 GCA_964560635.1 uncultured bacterium
CAAAGGGTGGAACCGGCCAAGCTCACGGCGGCGGGATTCGAGTTCTTTTATCCGGACCTTGAAACGGCCCTTCGCTGGGAATTGGGGAAGTGAACCTAAACCCTTTTAGTTAGGTTGGTCTTTTGTTCGTTTAACCGGTCTTGTCAAAGCCTGCCTGCCACTCCCTTTAAATTCGTAACCTTTCCCGCCTTGAAACGATATTCAATCGATGTTGGATATATCTTCGAGACATATCAAAGGTTGCCGGAATGCCGCTGAAACGGATCATTCTTTCTTTAATCATCATTCTTACTTTGGGCGCTAGCCATCTTTGGGCCCAAGCCACTACCGTCATGGTCGGTGTGGGAAATGCTCTGACCTTCACCCCCAACAGCGTGACCGTTACCGCTGGTTCCACCGTCACTTGGTCCCTCGCTCCCAGCGCCACCATTCCCCATACCCTTTACATCGATAACATGACCGGCACCTGCTCGCAGAATTTCACGACTTGGCCCGCCATGATCACCTTCAACACGCCCGGTACCTATCATTACCATTGTTCCATCCACTCCGCTTGCGGGACAACCTCCTGTGCCGCCAGTTGCACGGGAATGATCGGAGTGGTCATCGTCACGGCCGCCAATACACCCACTTTTACCTTCACTCCCGCACCCACCAATACGCCGACCAAAACGGCGACCATCACCCCTAGCCGGACCCCGACCCTGACTCCCACGAATTCACCCACAAGAACGCCGTCGAATAGTCCCACGAATACATCGACGGCCAGCCCCTCCAGAACTTTCACGAACAGTCCCACCGTGACGCCCACCAACACGGCCGTCAACACGGCCACGATCACGCCAACAGCGACCCCGTCCAATAGCCCCACGGCCTCTCCGACCCTCACTTCCACCCGGACGCCCACCCTGACTTTTACGAATTCATCCACAAGGACCCCCAGCAATACTCCTACCAATACATTGACTTCCACGCCATCAAGCACCGCGACCCTTAGCCCGACGGCTTCGCCCACAAGGACGCCGTCGAACAGTCCTACCAATACATTGACTTCCACGCCGTCAAGGACCGCCACCCTTAGTCCAACGGTCACTTCCACCAACACACTCGGCAACACGGCCACCCATAGCCCGACTTCCACGCCCACGAGAACGGCCACGGCCAGCCCCACGCCCACGCCGACAATGACCCCGTCCAATAGTTCGACCGCTTCACCCACAAGGACGCCGTCGAACAGTCCTACCAATACATTGACTTCCACGCCGTCAAGGACCGCCACCCTTAGTCCAACGGCTACTTCCACCAACACACTCGGTAATACGGCGACGTTGACGCCGACAAACACGGCTGCGTCGACGGCCACCAACAGTCCCACTTCCACACCCTCGAACAGTCCTTCCGTTACGCCGACCAACTCACCTAGCCGGACCACCACTTCGAGCCCCACGAATAGCCCCACGGGAACCCCGACTGACAGCCCCACCGTGTCCTTTACCTCGACCGCTACACCTACCCCGACCGAAACGGTGACAGCCACCTATTCCAGCACGCTCACGGCTAGCCCGACCTTTACGGATACTTTCACGCCGACTTCCACTTCCACGGGAACGGCGACTGCTTCCTCCACCAATACCCCTAGTTTCACGCCTTCGCCAAGCCCCAGTTTTACCTCCACACGAACCTTCACACCCAGCTTTACGGCCACCCCGGCGGTCAGCATCAACATCCTTGAACAAGCCTCCCCAACAACGGTCCATCCGGGAGATACGGTGACCTATACCCTGACCCTCAACGTGGTTGGTGGGACGGCCAGTAACATCCAGGTCCAGGAGATGCTTTCAAATAGTTTGGTATTCCAATCGGGTGGGACGGTGCCAGCGGGAGGGATATTCAGCTTCTATGGACCTTCTAGTTTGACCTGGAATTGGGCTTCTTTGGCTCCGGGCACCTATAACGGGACTTACCAAGTCTCCGTGGCCGGGACCTCGCCCTGCGGGACAGTCCTTGGCAACTCGGGTTCCTTCACATTCCCCGGTCAAAGTGGGTCCGTTTCCGCCGCCAGTGTCACGGTCCAGTGCTTGATCGCGACACCCACGAAGACCCCGGTTCCTTCGGTCACTCCCGGCAAGACGCCCGTCATCTATCCCAATCCCTCGGACGGGGATCGGGTGCGTGTGATGCCGCCCCCCTATAGCGGGGTTTCGGACGTCAGGGTGCAGGTCTTTACGATGGGGTTCCGGAAAGTCCAAGAGGGGATCTTTTCGCAGGTTCCAGAGGGCACGCCGGTCCAGATTGACCTTCAAGATGACAGGGGAACGATATTGGCCAATGGCCTCTATTACATCCGTGTCTCGACCGTTACCGGTAATTCCATTGGAAAGTTGATGATCATCCGCTAGGTTTTGATGTCATTCTGAGGCGATCTTTGCCGAAGAATCTTTGTTCAAGACAAAGATGGATCCTTCGACTCGCTATGCTCGCTCAGGATGGCGGGGCTTTTTTCCCTAATGGATCATGTAGTGAATGAAGCCCCGCCACTTGGGGCCACAGGGCCGCCACTCCCAAGACGATGAGGATGCTACCGATCCCTCCGAGTACGATCGAGGGGACTACCCCCACTAAAGCTGCCACCGTTCCGGATTCGAATCCCCCCAATTCATTCGACGAATAGATGAAGAGATAATTGACCGATTGCACCCTGCCCAAAAGCCGGTTGGGGGTCAGCACCTGCACCAAACTTCCCCGCACAATGACGCTGATGTTGTCCAAGGCGCCGATGATGACCATCAGGACAAGGCAAAGCCATAAATTCCTCGAAAACCCAAAAACGATAGTTGCGACCCCGAAACCGGCTACAGCCCAAAGCAAGATGAGGCCCGGCTTTTTCAAGGGGTTGCGTGTCAACCAAAGGGCCATCGCGAAAGCTCCCACCGAAGGGGCCGCCCGGAGCCAGCCCAGTGACTGAGGTCCTGAATGCAGGATCTCCTTCACGAAAGGGGGAAGTAAGGCCACGCATCCTCCCAAGAGCACCGCGAAAAGATCCAGCGTGATGGTGGCCAGAATGGGCTTGGTGTTCCAGACGAACTTTGCTCCTTCCACCAAAGACTCCAGGCTGATGGCGGTTTTCGGGGGAATGGGTCCTTTCAATTCCAATGAGAGAAGGGCTAGAAGGAACAGGGTTTCAAAGAACACCGCACTGCCATAGATGAACGCATGTGGAAAACTAGCCGCCAAGAGTAGACCGCAGGCCGCCGGACCGGCCACTGAAGCCAGTTGGAACACTGAGCTGGACCAGGTCACGGCGTTGGGGATGTCGTTCTTGGGCACCAACCGGGGCAAAAGCGATTGTTTGGCGGGGTTATAAAAGGCGTTGCAAGCCCCGGTCAAGAAATTGAAGCCGAAGACGAACCAATTGAAATGGGGGAGGACGGGATAGGCCGAAACCCAGCAAAGGCCCAACAGCCCCAAAAGGTAGATCAGGGTAAAAACCACGAGTATCTTCCGCCGGTCATATCGGTCCGCTACGTTCCCGCCCAAAGGGGTCAATAAAAGGGTGGGAAGGAATACAAAGAAACCCATCAAGCCGAGGTCCAGGACTTGGCCGGTCCTGGAATAAAGCTCCCAACCCAGGGAGGTGCCCACCATTTGGTTCCCGAAGATCAGGAGAAAGTTGGTGAGGGTATAGCGCTTGAAATCCGCGTGTTTCCAAGCGGCATAAGGGTCGTTGGAAATCGGCTTTTGTGTGGGCATCGACTGGGCTCCATGACCTGGGTCATCAAAGGAACGGGCATTCTAGTGCATAGTAAAACCATAGGGAAGAAGGGAGGGGCTCATGGCGG